>DVLY01000024.1 GCA_018715295.1 Candidatus Merdimorpha stercoravium
CGATCGATCAGTACAAAGCCTCGCGCAGTTCGCGGATTTTTTTGTCGGCGATGTACTCGTCGTAGGTCATGTAGCGGTCGATGATGCCTTTGGGACCGATCTCCACGATTCGGTTGGCCACCGTCTGGACGAACTGGTGGTCGTGGGAGGTCATCAGCACCGTCCCCCGGAACTGGGTCAGCCCGTTGTTGAACGCCTGGATGGATTCCATGTCCAGGTGGTTGGTCGGTTCGTCCACCATCAGGACGTTGGCGCGCACCATCATCATGCGGGAGAGCATGCAGCGCACTTTCTCGCCTCCGGAGAGCACGTTTACTTTCTTCAAGGCCTCTTCGCCGCTGAAGAGCATCCGCCCCAAGAAGCCGCGCACGTAGGATTCGTCGCGTTCCGCTTCGCTGCGGGCCCATTGGCGCAGCCAGTCCACCAGGGAAAGGTCGTTGTCGAAATACCGGCTGTTGTCGGCCGGGAGGTAGGCCCGGGAGGTGGTTACCCCCCATTCGAACCGGCCGGCGTCGGGTTGGTCTTCTTCGGCCAGGATGTTGTACAGGGCGGTGGTAGCGCGCGAGTCGCGGGAAAGGAAGGCCACCTTGTCGCCTTTCTTGAGGTTGAGGTTCAGCTCGTGGAACAGCACCTGCCCGTCGAGGCTCTTGGACAGCCCCTCGATGTGGAGCAGTTGGTCGCCGATCTCGCGTTCGGCCTCGAAGATGATGCCGGGGTAACGGCGCGAGGAGGGTTCGATCTCGTCGATGTTGAGTTTTTCCAGCATCTTGCGCCGCGAGGTAGCCTGGCGGCTCTTGGCGACGTTGGCCGCGAAGCGTTCGATGAACGCCTGCAGTTCCCGGCGTTTTTCCTCGGTCTTTTTGTTTTGCTGGGCACGCTGACGGGCGGCCAATTGGCTGGACTCGTACCAGAAGGTATAGTTGCCCGAGAAGGTCTTGATCTTTTTGAAGTCGATGTCCACGATGTGGGTGGCTACGGCATCCAGGAAGTGTCGGTCGTGCGAGACGACGATGACGGTATTGTCGTAGTTGGCCAGGAAATCCTCCAGCCAACCGACGGTGTAGATGTCCAGGTCGTTGGTCGGCTCGTCGAGGATGAGCACGTCCGGGTTGCCGAACAGGGCGCGGGCCAGCAGTACGCGCACTTTGTCCTTGGTTTCCAGATCGGCCATCATGGAGTAGTGTTTGTCCTCCGGGATGCCCAGTGAGGAAAGCAGCGAGGCGGCGTCGCTCTCGGCATTCCATCCGCCCATTTTTTCGAAGGCATCGCTCAATTCTCCGGCGCGGAGGCCGTCTTCGTCCGAAAAGTCGGGTTTGGCATAGACGGCGTCCAACTCGGCTTTTATCTCGGAGAGGCGGCTGTTGCCCGAGATGACGGTATCGAGCACCGTGCGGTCGTCGAAGGCATAGTGGTCCTGGGAAAGGACGGACATTCGTTTGTCTTTTTCCAGGGATACGGACCCGCTGGTGGGTTCGATCTCTCCGGAGAGGATCTTGAGAAAGGTGGATTTTCCGGCTCCGTTGGCGCCGATGACCCCGTAGCAGTTCCCGGGGGTAAATTTCAGATTGACCTCCTCGAAGAGGACCCGTTTGCCAAATTGCAGGGAAAGGTTGGATACCGTGAGCATGATAGGTGTCTTTTGGCTTGTATTTCAGATGGCGCAAAGGTAAGCAATCCCCCGGGATGAAAAAAATAACACTTCTCCTGTAACCTTTTTGCTGTTTTTCCGGTCTAATGTTGTTGAAAAGAAGGAAAGGAGAAATGAAGAAAATCCCATGGATCGCCCTGTCTTTCGTCTGCCTGTTTGCCGGGGCTTGTACGGAAGGGGTGGCCTTTGAGAACAATACGGAGAGGGCGCTGCAGGAAGGCTCATTTGCCGGAGTTCTCGCCCTCGAGATCCGTCAGAAAGATGGGCAGACACACCTTTTGCCTAGCCGAAACGACACCTTGTATGTTCGGATAGAAGGATTTCAGAATGGGAACGCAGGAATGTCCGCAGCGCAGCCCCGGTATGAGCAGGACGGCGATCGCCTGATCCTTCGGGTTCCGGACGGCGGGTCGTTTGAGGGGGCGTCCCGGCGGAGGGTTACGGTACAGGTTCCGGCTTGCGTGGAGAAAATAAAGGTAAAAAACCGGGGCGATGTGCAGGCCGAAGGGTTGACGGTGCGCTCGTTGGAATTGGTCAGTACGCGTGGAAAGGTCGATCCGGGCGATTGTTGCGGATGGGAAAAAGTACATATTTCTTCCCGGGAATAAGACGAAAGGGAATAACAGAGAAAATATAAATGGAGTTCGCTATGAAAAAGATGTTTTTTGCGGCTTTCGCCGCAGTCTTCGCTTTGTTGGCTACCGGATGCGGATGGAATGTCGTGAGCTGTTCGATCGGATGGTCGGAGGGAAATACGGTTCAGTGGAAGGACACCACCTTGCTCGACGGCCAGTATGCCGGGGTGCGAACCATTCGGGTAGCGCAGAGCATTTTCCCGGTGCGTGTCCTTCCCAGTACATCGGATAGTGTGTCGGTAGTGTGCTACGCAGGGCAGATGAAGGTCAATGTCCCCGACTACAAGATCGGCGTGCGTCAGGACGGGGGCGTGCTGGAGATCTATCAGATCCCCAAGGACAGAGTGGTTTGCCGACAGGCTTCGGGGTGCTACCTCGAACTGCGGGTGCCCGTCTCGGTGCGGGAAGCGGACATCCAGGGCGTCTCGGGCGGGATTTATGCCGAAGGGGTTTCTTTGGATCGCCTGAAGGCGCAGACGGTTTCGGGGGGAGTGAAAGTGAGCGGAGTGAATGCCGAGCAAATGAACTTGAGTACGGTTTCGGGGGGCGTGGAGCTCTCGCAGGTCCGGGGAAAGTGGCTCACTTGCAAGACCGTCTCGGGCGGGATTCGCGCCGAGGCTTTGTCGGCCGACCAGATGGAGGGAGAAACCGTCTCGGGCGGGGTGAAAGTCTATTTGGAAGATTCGGCACAAGAGGTATCTTTGGAGAGTGTTTCGGGCGGGATCGACGTGTACCTCAAAGGCGATCTGGGCCGTAACGGTTACGACTTGAAAGCCACTTCGGGCGGAGTACGGGTAGCCGGGGTCGGCGAATCCCGGCGCCATTTCGAAAGCGAAGGCCAGAGCGGAGGTGTACGCTTGAAGGCCAAGACGGTTTCGGGCGGGGTCGATGTGCGCTCTTGGTAGAACGAGGCGGGAAGGAGAAAAGGAGGAAAGGAGGAAAGAATGTCAAACGCAAATACGGAAGAAGTGCGATGAAAAAAATACTCTTGTTATTCTGCGCCCTGTGGATGGTGGGAACCGTCGGGGCGGAGACGATCGAGAACAAAGTGTTTATCGATGCGGCTTATTCGGGGGTAACCACCATCAAGGTAGTGCAGCCGGTCTTGCCGGTGAGTGTGGTCAAGACAGACGGCGCGCAGACCAAGGTCGAGTGTCGGGTGGACTACATGGATATCCGGGAAAAGAATTTCAGTGTCCAGGCGCGCAAGTCGGGTTCGACCTTGGAGATCTACCAAACGCTCCGCTCGGTGTCCATCCGTCGTGCGCAGGGCTACATCCGTATCGAGGCTCCGGCGGATGTACAGGTTGTAGTCGTCAATGGAGTTGCGGGCGATGTCTCGCTGCAGGGGCTTCGTTTGGAGGGGGCGGAAGTTTCGTCCGTCTCGGGCGATGTGTCGCTGGTGGGGGTATCGGCGGACGACCTGTCGGTGAGCACGGTCTCGGGCAATATGACCCTCAAGGGGATCGCGTCTAACTTGGCCGTGGTGCGCACTACCTCGGGCAATGTTTCCCTGGCCGATTGTACGGGCAACAAGATCGATGTAACTACCATCGCGGGCGATGTGCTGGCCAAAGGGAGCAGGACCGGGGTGGATTTTTCCTTGGTCGGGGTGTCCTCCACTTCGGGCAACGTGTGCCTGTACATGGGACCGAAACTCCGGCAGACGTCGATCAAATCCGTGGCGGGCGATATCCGCCTTTACCTGAAGGGCGACCTGAAGTCGCATAGCTACTCGCTCAGCGGGATGAGCAGCGAGATCGAGATTTCGGGTGTGGCGCGCGCCAGTCGCCGCCTGGAGTTGAACACTTCCGGAGCAGGGGTTCAAGTGCGGGCCAATGCCGTTTCGGGCAATATATACGTGGGGGCGTGGTAGAAAGACGTGGTGAAAAGATGACCTGCTCTGCGGTAAAATAAAAAATCCGGCAACGCATAGCGTTGCCGGATTTTTTATCGCTGCGCGGGGCTTTCCTGCCTGCAGCAGGTGTGCGTTAGAAAAACAGTTTCCAGGCGATGGCGGCCGCTCCGACGATCAGGCAGTAGACGGCAAACCATTTCAGTTGTGCGCGTTTTACCAAGGCGATCATCCAGCGGCAGGCGGCGATGCCCACCAGGAACGATACCAGGGTCCCCACCAGGATGACACCTGCGCCGCTTTGGGACATGTCGGCCGAGAGACCTCCGTCCAGGATGTCTTTGGCGATCTGTCCGAAGATAAGCGGAAGCACCATCAGGAACGAGAAGCGGGCGGCGTCGCCCCGGTCTACCTTGCAGAGGACCGAAGTGGATATCGTCGTGCCGGAACGGGACAGTCCGGGCAGGATGGCCAAGGCTTGCGAGAGGCCGATGATCAGCGCGCTGGCGAACGACACTTTCCGGGTGGTGTCCCGGGCGCGGCCCGCTACCAGCAGCAGGGCGGCGGTGAGGATGAGCATGGAGCCGACCAGCAGGACGTTGCCTTCGAAGAGCAGGTCGATGTAGTCCATGAAGAAAAGCCCGGCGATCCCGGCCGGGATCATCGAAACGGCGATCATGGCCAGATAGCGCGTCTGCTCGTTCCAGCGGAATTCAAAAAGCCCTTTGAGCAGGTCCCAGATCGTTTTTCGGAAGACGACCACCGTCGCCAGGGCAGTCCCGACGTGGAGGTAGATGGTAAAGGCCAGTCCGGCGCTTCCTTCCAGGTCTACTCCGAGGGCGGCTTTGGCCAGTTCCAGTTGTCCGCTGGAGGATACGGGCAGAAATTCCGCCAGTCCTTGGATGATGCCCAAAAGGATCGCTTGCCATAAATCCATAGTATAAAGAGGGTTAAGGGGTTAAACAGAATAATACGTCTTGCTGAGTGCGGGGGACGATTTCCCCGAATCCGGGGTGGGAGATGGTTTTCCTCCCTCCCGGGATTATTTCTCTGCCGGGGTGTCGCTTTTTTTGCGCGGGGAGTAAAAGATGGCGACGATCTCGATCACGAATCCCAGGATGACGATCAGCGGTGCCCAGAAGATGCGCCGGCGGGAAAAGATCGCTTCGTTGAACTGGGTCAGGTCGGGGTCGTTGCCCCCGCTCATCAGGAGAAATCCCAGCAGGATGACGACCACTCCGGCCGCCATCAGGAGATAATTGTTCCGGGTGAAGAGAAAGGTGCTTTGCGAGGCTTTCATAAGGCGTGTGGTTTGTGTTTTGAATCGGGGGTCAGTAATACAGGTCTTCGGCGCGCATGCCGAGGAATTTGCGCACGGCCGTCCGGCCGCTGATCATCGTGATGAGCACCGAGATGACCACCAGACCGCAGTACAAGGCTCCGATGAGCCGCAGGTCCAGTACGATCCGGTATTCGGGCTGCCACTGGTACAGGTAATATACGATGGCGGAGAGCAGGATCAGGGCGATGGCGGCACTGATCAGTGCGCTGCCTACCAGACGGTTGACAAAGGGCCGGCGGATGAACTTCGGGGTGGCTCCCACCAGTTGCATGGTCCGGATGGTAAAGCGTTTGGAATAGATGGTCAGGCGCACCGAGTTGTTGATCAGCAGGATGGACACGACCAGAAACAGGATGGCGAAGGCGCCCAGCCACAGGCTGATGGTGCGGATGTTGGAGTTTATTTCGTCCAGCATGATCCGGTTGTAGTCCACCGAATCGACGAAGTCGTTTTTCATCAGCATCGTGGCTACCGAATCGACCTGGCGGCTGTCGGCATATTCGGCGCGGAAAAATACGTCGATGCGGTCGTTGAGGGGGTTGTCCCCGACGAACTCGACGAAATCCTCGCCCAAGTCGTCCTTGAGGGTTTGGAGGGCATCTTCCCGGCTGACGAACTGGACGCCTTTGGCGTAGGGGGCTACTTCGATGGCGCGGATGAACTGGTCGAGGTCCTGTTGTTTCACGCCGTCCTTCAAGGCGACCCCGACGGCGAAGTTTTCCTTGATGTGGCGGGTGAGGTTGTCCGTGGAGAGCACCAGCATCCCGATGAGGCCCAGGATGAAAAGCACCAGCGTGGTGCTGACCACTACCGATACGTAGGACGATTTGACCCGGCGGCGTTCGTATTTTTCTCTTTTGTCTTTTCTCATGGAGATGAGATGGATTCAGCGGCTAAATTACTAAAAAGGGCGCAATGTGTGGTCGTTGCGCCCTGTTTTTTTGTCTTTGGGAGGGAAGACGGGGGTTATTTCTTGCCTCCGAACAAGCCCTTGATGGCGTCGACCGCCTTGTCTTTCAGGTTGTCGGTCTGCTCCTTCACTTTTTCCTCGGCTTTTTCCTTGGCGGCATCAGCGGCGTTTTTGGCGGCCTTTTCGGTTTCGGATTTCAGGTAATCGGCCAGCGAGGGGCTATGATCCGGACCGTATGCGATGGAGTATTTCGGCGAGGTGGCTTCCCCGGTGATCAGCCCGGCAATGTCGATCGTTTCGCCTACCGAAGTCTTCACCCCGAGGGAAGTGAGGGTCGAGACGGCCTGGTCGATCGTCTGGTTGATGCTCTGGGGCAGCATCGTACGGGGTACTTTCAAGTCGGTAGTCATGTCGAGAGTCATCCCTTCGAGGGCCATCTCACCGGCCAGGGTAGCCCCGATGCCGGCCAGTTTGAACGAAGTCGGGGCGACGGTCAGCCGGCCGTCGGTGATGGTATAGCTGAGGTTGAGGTCTTCCACCTTCGGGTCGTTTTCCAGGGCGGAGATTCCGAGGGCTTTCCCCAGCGTCTTGGTAAATTCGCTGTTTTTCAGCTGCAAACCTTGTGTGGACAGGGAGCCCTGGCTGTTCATCGTGGTGTAAACCGGCTGCATCGCTGCGTCCAGACGGGTGTTGAGTGCGATCGAGCCGCTGACCCGTCCGCTCACCGAAGAGGCTATCGGCGCCAAGGTCTTCACGCTGGGGAACATGGCGGCCATCTGCGGGATGTCGAGTCCGGAGAGCGAGAAGGTCATGTCGGCCAGGGCGTTGTCCTCCTGGCGGGTGTCGTAGGAACCCGAAGCGTTTACCGTGCCGTCCGCTACGTGCATGGCGATGTTTTTCAGGTAGGCGATCTGGTCGTACAGCCCCAGGTGTCCCTGAACCTGGGAGAGGGCGATGGTGCCGTAGCTTACCTTTTTCAGGTCGAGTTGCGTGTCGAACCGGATGCCTTTGGGCAGGCGGATGGGCTGCGGGGCGGCGGTTTCCTCCGGGGAGGATTGCGCGGCTTCCTTGGCAGATGCGGAGGTAGCGGTGCTGTCGGCCGGCAGGATGGAGGACAGGTCGAGGTTTTTCGAGGCGACATTCAGGTTGCCCTGCAGGGTTTGTCCTTTCAGGTAGTACCCGAGGTAGTTTTTCAGTTGTCCCGAAAGGGAAAGGTCGCTTTCACCGATCTCCAGGGCGAAAGAGCGAAGGTCGAGGGCTTGAGGCGAGAAGACCAGTTGTGCCGAGGGGATCCTTACCGGTTGTGCGACCGAGCGGGTGGCGTATTCCAGGTTTTGGATCGAGATGCTGCCGTCGGCTTTGAAATCCTGGTAGTTGCCTTTTTCCAGGGTGGACATCCGGCCGGCGATCGAGACGTCGGCGAGGATCTTCCCGTCGATCCGATCATCCTCCTCCAGCGGGATCACATCGCGCAGCGAGGCTACGTCGAGCGAGGTTTCCAGCGAAGCGCGGATGTCCGGGTCGCTGATCGGGGTGGCGAGTTGCAGGGTGGCGGAAACCGGGCTGTCGGCTACTTTCATCGTGCATTTGGACATGTCGATGGTCAGGGCGTCGAGCGAGGTGCTCTGAGGCGAAGCTACCCGCAGGTCGATTTGGATGTCGTCGATCGATTTGGGCAGTTTGGGGTATTGGATGCGGCCGTTCTCGGCTTTGAGCAGCGCTTGGATAGCGGGGAAGGCATTTTCGCCGTAGGTGCCTTTGACGGTGGCGTCCATCTCGAAGGTCCCTTCGGTTTTCACCCCGTCGAGCATCGAGGCGTATTGCGGGGGGAGCATCGAGAGCAGGGACGAGAACTGGGTCTTCCCGCTGCCCAGATGCAGGTCGAGGTCCATGCCTCCGCCGTCCAGCAGACCGAGGGAACCTTCACACAGCAGGTCGATGTCGTTCAGGTGCAGGTTGTAGTCCTCGCCCTGGGTGTCGACCGTAAAGACCATCGCGCCCATGTCCATGTCCAGTGTGATTTTGCCCAGGATGCGGGCGTCCCTGATGTAGCGGGTGCCTTCCAGGGCGAAAGTGAGTGTGTCGATAGAGGTCTCGGTTTTCAGGGCAAAGCGTTCGGAGCGCATCGCGCCGCTGCCCGAGTGGTTCAGGTTGCCGATGTGCAGGACCATCGACGAGGTGGAGTCGATGTAGTCCACTTCGGCGCGGGAGATGCTGTATTTTTTCAGGTCGATGTTCAAGGCCAGGGCACTCGTGTCGGACGGTTCGGATTCCTTTTCGTCCGAGGGTTTGACGATGTCGTAGTTGGCGCTGCCGTCCTTGGCGGTGATCAGGTGGATTTGGGGTTTTTCCAGTCCGACGGCCCGGATGTTGGGCGTGCCGGAAAAGACGCTGGCGAGGTCGACCACGGCGTAGATCTTCGAGGCGCGGATCAGGGTGGTGCCTTCGAATTTTCCCGTGCCTTCGATGGCGAAGTCTTCGATGGCGAGGGTGAAGTTGGGGAAGTGGGAGAACAGCGAGAAGTGTACGTCCGAGGGATCGACCACGACCCGGGCGGTGAGCGATTCGTTGGCGGCCTGGAGGGCGGCGTCGACGATCTTGTCCTTGAAGAAATAGGGGATGGCGATCATCAGGACGATGAGCAGCCCGACGAGGGAGCCTATGCTGATGGCTGCGATCTTGAATGCTTTCATTTCTGTATGGGTATTGTGTTTTTCCTGCGATTTTGTTCGGTTTTGGCCGATGTGGAAAGTTACGGCGATTTGTGCCGGGGTGGGTCTTAAAAGGTCGTTAAAAAAAGATAAGAAATAAAATGGGAAAAAGTGGTGAAAAGTGGTGGATGTGTGGTGGAAATGTAGTAATTTTGAACGATAATAGATCGTATGTACCGTATACTCGAGACATTTGCCGTAAAACCCGATGCCAAAGGGCGTATAGCCCTGCCCTCGGCCTTGCGCAAGGCGCTGGGCGGAGAGGTGGCGGGAGGTTTTTTTATCCGCCGTTCGATGCAGGAGACGTGTTTGGAGATGTACACGTCCCGCATGTGGGAGGAGGAGTTGGACAAGATCCAGCGTTTGAATCCCTATGTGCGGGAGCACCGCGACTTCATCCGCCGTTTCATGGCGGGGGTGCGTTTTGTGGAGGCCGATGCGGTGGGACGGGTGAATATCCCGGCCGATCTGGCTGCCTGGGCGCATTTCGAACGGGAGGTGGTGTTGTCTCCGGTGGGGAATTTCTTCGAGTTGTGGGACAAAGACCTGTACGAGCAGGCGCTCGGCCGCGGGGAGAGTTCCTATGCCGAGTTGGCGGAAAAATTGATGGGATCCGCCGGGAAGGAAGATGATACTTCCTCCCGGGAGATATGAATACGACGATGAGTTACCACGTACCCGTACTTTTGAACGAGTCCGTCGATGCTCTTGCGATCAAGCCCGACGGTGTGTACGTCGATGCGACGTTCGGCGGCGGCGGACACTCGCGCGAAATCCTTTCCCGCTTGGGGCAAGGCGGCCGTTTGTTCGCCTTCGACCAGGACAGCGAAGTGCCGGCCGGGGAGATCGACGATCCTCGCTTTACCTTTGTCGGGGAAAACTTCCGCTACCTGTCCCGTTACCTGCGTTTTTATCGGGTGGAGGCTGTCGATGGCATCCTGGCCGACCTGGGCGTGTCGTCCCACCAGTTCGATACGGCGGGACGCGGCTTTTCCATCCGCTACGACGGCCCGCTGGACATGCGGATGAACCCTTCGGGAGGGCTGACAGCGGCTCAGGTGGTCAATGAATACGAGGCGGAGGAGTTGGCCGATCTTTTTTACCGCTATGGAGAGCTTCGCCAGGGGCGGGCTTTGGCTCGTCAGATCCTCAAGAGGCGTCCCATCGCCACTACCGGGGAACTGATGGCGGCCTTGGAGGGTTTTGCGGCGCCGGGCAGGGAAAACAAGTTTTTCGCCCAGGTGTTCCAGGCGTTGCGCATCGCGGTGAACGACGAGCTGGGGGCTTTGGAAGATTTCCTGACCCAGTCGGGGGAGGTCCTGCGCGAAGGGGGGCGTTTGAGCGTGATCTCGTACCACAGTCTGGAGGATCGGCTGGTGAAGAATTTCATCCGCTCCGGGCGTTTTTCGGGCGAGGTGGAAAAAGACTTCTACGGCAATCCTCTGCGGCCCTTGCAGCCGGTGGAGCGCAAAGCGATCGTCCCTTCGGAGAGGGAAATGGCGGAAAACTCCCGCGCCCGCAGCGCCCGGCTGCGCGTGGGGGAAAAGGTTGCCGGGCAACACGATAAAAACGGAAAACGATGAATCCGCTCGATATTTTCGCCAAGTTCATCCGGGGCGATTATTTCACCGGCCGGATGTGGAAATGGACCGGAC
>DVLY01000025.1 GCA_018715295.1 Candidatus Merdimorpha stercoravium
CGTCCACATCGACCTGGAACCCTGCGTCGCCCCCGGCCTCGTCGTCGGTCACGGTAAGCCCGCTGACCGTGATCACGCCGCCGCGCGGCTGGGAAGCCAACTGGTCGGTTACATCGAAGTCGAAGGTCTTGAGTTTCCCGTTTTTGAGCATCACCTCCAGGTTGAGGTTTTGCTGCGCCCCTCCCTGCCGGGTGTAATGATCTCCGGGGGTATCCGGCACTCCGAACGAAGACAGTTGCACTTCCACGCCGTATTCCTTCAACTCACACTCGAAAAGCACCGTCGCTACATCTGCACTGGTGTTTCCATTCTGCAAATACACCGACTGCGCCATCCCCGAAAGCGCCCCCCGAGCCAGGGTTACATGCTCGAGTCCCTGGGCAAACTCGTAGCGGATCAAATACGTGTAGGTCAAAGGCCGCATCGTTACGGCAAGGGGCGTAGGCTCCTGGGTCGGGGCAGCGGTATAGCTGTCGATCCACGCGCCGTAAAGCATGTCGGGAGCATTGACCGTCTTTTCATCCGCATGGAGCTCGCTGTAAGTCGAACGGGTGCGGGTGCGGGTCGAAGCCGTCGCTTGGGCCGAATTTTCCAGGCCATCGAAAACGATGTAGCGCGTATCGTCGTTGTGCAAAAGGATCGACTTTTCTCCGGCAGTCATCGGCAGTTCTCCCCCATGAGCGGGATGGTGGCGTTCGGAACGCGACCCGTCCTGGTGGTAGACAAACGAAGCGATCCCCGTAGCAGCATCCGGGCGGAGTTCGTCGTAATCCATACCGTGTTTCTCCGGCCAGTTGTCCGACCACCCCATCCCATAATCACGTTCCCATTCCTGCTCCCAGTCGGGCTGCAACAGGACATTGGTGGTAAGTGCATGCTTGTCGTGGTCGTAACAAAGGTTCTTGCGACAACCGGCCAACCCCACCAGACCGCCCAACAACACGGCAAAAAGGACGCCCTTGTGTTTCATCGCCGACCTCCTTTCTTATCGTTCCACAATCTCCATACCAACGCCAGCTTGACCTTCACCGGACCGAACCAGTTCGTCCGGCTGGTCTGCTGATAAACGTAATGCCCGTCGATGGGCAAGTACTCTTCGTAAGTCGTGTGAAGGAAGCCTACACCCAGGCCCGCTTCGATCGAAAGCGATCGGCCGATAGGGAACATGTAGCCGTAGCTGACCCCCGTAGCGAAAAATTCGCCCTTGTATCCCCTTGCGCCGTTCTCCAGGTCGTACCAGCTGCCCCCGGCGAACACCCCCACGTAATGCCCGTGCCAAGGCTTTTTCGTCCCGAACCAATAGCGTCCTTCGGGAAGGATCGTCGCGATCTGGTAGTATTTGTGTCGGCTGTCGCGCTTCCACCAGGCCACGCTGCCCTCCACGGCCACCGACCAGCGGTCGTCGATCCGGTATTCCACTTCCAGGGAAGGCATCAGGATCGCATCGTAAAGCAGGTTGGTCTTGATGGCCAAGCGGTGCCACGGTTGCTGGACAAGCGTATCGGACGCGATTTCTCCCTGCCGGACATCCCCCTCGCCTTCTCCCGAAGTCTTTTCTACGGACGCGGCCTCTCCCATCGGCGAAGCAGCCGCCAGCGTATCGGAAACCTCCCCGGCAACCGTCCCCGGCACCCTTCCGAGAGACGGGTCGGAGGTCTCCTTCGGCGTCCGGGCATCATCCGTTTGGTAGTAAAGGGTAATGGTGGCATTGCGCAAATCGGGGAAAACCTTTTCCGAAAGATAGCGGTACGGTAGGCCGCCCCGCAGATCCATCAAGCGTTTTCGCCGCCCGTCCACGATACGCCCCTGCGCATCGTAAATCCACTCCGGCGTATCGGCCAGGAGCCCGATCACCTCCTGCCGCGCCGGGCAATCCGGATCGTCTTCCACCCGGAGGTACAACCCTTCCCAATCGAACCCGTTGGCCTGGACCGACACCAACCTGTCGGGGATTTCCACCCGCTGACGGAGATAGCCCAACACGGCTTCCACCCGCTTTCGGGTAAGCCGCACATTGACCTGCGCCGTTCCATCCGGCGAGGCGTTCCCCTCTACATGCAGGCGGGCAAAATGACGGGACGTATCGTTCTCACACTCTTTGAGAACCGCTGTCAATTCGTCGAGCGTCTTTCTGTTTTCGCGCAATTCCAACTCCAACACAGCATATCCACGCCGGAAATACACCTGCAACGTGTCTTGCTGAGACTGTGCATGCAGCGATATTCCGCTCACACAGCAGATCACGCAGAGCCATATTTTGGCCATTCTTTTCATCATATGGAGGAGGATATTATCTTAAATAACAACATTAAACGGGTAATTCCCTTATGGTTCGAGCCGACGTATTCCGATTTAATCGTTGGTTAAATCGTTGGATTACAACGGCAAATATAAAGTTCTTTTCGTATTTTCCAAAAAAGTTGTAATAATTTTACTCTATACCCCATAGATTAAACATAAAACTTTTGCTATAATACTTCCCTCCTTGTTTTTAAGAGTGTTTTTTATCGTACGGTCGAAAGAATCCAACGATTTCCCCGGCTTTTTTTAAGATAAATCGGGCAGGTGTGCGTGTGCCTGCTTCCGACAACCAAAAACATCTTTCCCCGCTGTTTTGCGCCTCCGTGCGGAACGATCGTTCCGCACGGAGGCTTTTTCACACCCGAAAACGACGGAAAAAATCCTTGCAATGTTAAAATACGATTGACAGAAAACCGCTATTTTCTGATTTTTTATCAAAAATATTTTATATTTATTAAAAATATATCGCGTAAAAAGAAATAAAACTGATTATAATTGAAAAATGAACGTTCATTCCGTTAAAC
>DVLY01000026.1 GCA_018715295.1 Candidatus Merdimorpha stercoravium
TTTATATTGAATTACAAAGAGTTTATAGACGACGATATTTTTTGTCAGATCAGTCAGGCCGCCCAGTCGCTGGGATTCCCTGCCTACGTCATCGGAGGCTATGTGCGCGACCGTTTGCTGGAGCGCCGCCAGCCGAAAGACATCGACATCGTGTGTGTAGGCAGCGGGATCGAACTGGCCCAGGAAGTCGCCCGGCGGACCGGAAGCCGCCGCGTGCAGGTATTCCGGAATTTCGGCACCGCGATGCTCCATGTCGGAGCGCTCGAATTGGAATTCGTCGGGGCACGCCGCGAATCCTACGACCGCAATTCGCGCAAACCGGTGGTGGAGGACGGAACCCTCGAGGACGACCAGAACCGCCGCGACTTTACGATCAACGCCCTGGCCTTGAGCCTCAATCCGCAGGATTACGGGCAGTTGCTCGATCCTTTCGGAGGCATCGCCGACTTGCATTCCCACCTGATCCGCACCCCGCTCGATCCGGACATCACCTATTCGGACGACCCCTTGCGCATGATGCGGGCCATCCGCTTTGCCACCCAGTTGGGGTTTGTCATCGAACCCGAATCGTTCGAGGCCATCGTCCGCAACCGCGCCCGCCTGTCCATCATTTCCTTCGAGCGCATTACCGCCGAGTTGAACAAGATCCTCGCCGCCCCCCGTCCCTCCACGGGGCTTTCCCTGTTGGACAAAGCCGGGCTGTTGGAGTACATCCTGCCCGAGCTCACGGCCCTGAAAGGCACGGTCGAAAAACACGGCCAGTCCCACAAGGACAATTTCGTCCATACGCTTGAAGTAGTGGACAACATCGCCCGCAATACCGACAACCTCTACCTGCGCTATGCCGCCCTGTTGCACGACATCGGCAAGGCTCCCACCCGGGCGTGGAACGAGAAGATAGGCTGGACTTTCCACGGGCACGAATACCTGGGCGGGGCCAAGATGGTGCCGAAGGTGTTCCGCCGCTTGCGCTTGCCGCTGGGGGCGGAGTTGAAATACGTGCAGAAACTGGTCATTCTTTCTTCGCGTCCCATCGCCGTAGCCGATCAGGGGGTTACCGATTCGGCAGTGCGGCGTTTGCTGTTCGATGCCGGCCAGGACATCGGCGATCTGATGACCTTGTGCGAGGCGGACATCACGACCAAGAATGCCGCCCGGCGCAACAAATACCTGCGCAATTTCTCGTACGTGCGCACCCGCATGGCCGAAGTGGAAGAACGCGACCGCCTGGCCGCCTGGCAGCCGCCGGTGTCGGGACAGGTCATCATGGAGACGTTCGGTATTGCCCCGAGCCCGGTGGTGGGCGAGATCAAGACCGCTATCCGCGAGGCGATCCTCGACGGAGCGATCCCCAACGAGTATGGCCCGGCGTTCGATTTCATGCTGGAGGAAGGGAAAAAACACGGCTTGACCCCGGTCGAGAAATGACCTTCGTCCGGGTAGGGGGCGGCCGCCGGGAGGTTTTCTGCGCAGCGGATCGGGAGGTACTCCCGTGGATGCGGGCCAGGCGGAAAAAACGGCGAAATACCTGTCCGGGGAAAGGCCGATTTTCGGCGAATATTCGTAACTTGCCCCTCGGTAATTTTTGGATAAATTTTCGATAGAATCCTTGTAAACTATGTCCGGGTGGAAGGAGATCGTACGGATGGCTTGGGACAATGTCAAGTCCCAGCGCTTGCGTACCGGTATTACGGCCAGCATCATCGCGATCGGTATTACGGCTTTGGTGGGCATCCTCACCAGCGTGTCGGCCTTGCGCAGCTCGATGATCGACAGCTTTCAGTCGTTCGGGGCCAATGTGGTAACGGTCTATGGCGGACGCTGGGCCCCGAAGCAGAGCGACCCTTCCGAATGGGTCTACCAGCCCAAGATAGAGTACCGCCATGCGCGCCTGTTCAAGGAAAAGATGGCTGGGAAAGGGACTGTTTCCATCAACGGCACGGCGGCGAGCAACGTGGAGGTCAAGAGCGAATACGACAAGACCGACCCGAACATCCGTCTGGTGGCCGGCGATGAGAATTATTTGGAGATGAGCGGCTTCAAGGCAGACCAAGGGCGCTTTTTCTCCAACGAGGAAAACGAAAGCGGGCGGAAAGTCGCGGTCATCGGTCCGGACATCGTCAAGAAACTGTTTCCCAGCGGAAAACCCATCGGGCAGTACATCAGCGTCAATGGCTTGCGTTACCAGGTGGTAGGCACGGTGCAGAGCCGGGGCTCGATCATGGGCATGAGCCAGGACAACCTCGTGTTCATTCCCTTGCAGACGGCGCGGGCGGATTACCCGTCCTTTACTTCGTTTACCGTATCGGTCGTGCCTCCCGAGGGGCTCACGGCTGCCGATGCCGAATTTACCGACAACGTGGAAGTAACGATGCGTATCGTGCGCGGCCTTCGTCCTTCGCAGGAGGACAATTTCATCGTGCGCAACAGCCAGTCGGTGCTGGACCACATGGAAGGGATGCTGGGCAAACTCAAGGTGGCAGCCTTGATCATCGGGCTGATCACCATTCTCGGGTCGTCCATCGCGCTGATGAACATCATGTTGGTGTCGGTCACCGAGCGTACGCGCGAGATCGGCACGCTCAAGGCCATCGGCGCGGATTCGCGCAGCATTACGGCACAGTTCCTCATCGAAGCGATCCTCATCGGGCAGATAGGCGGTTGGATCGGCATCCTGCTCGGTATCCTGCTGGGCAATATCGTGTCGCTGGCCATGCACATCTCGTTTGTGCTGCCGGTGGGCGAAATGCTGCTGGCGTTTGCCATTACGTTCGTGGTAGGGGTGATCTCGGGGTATTATCCGGCGCGCAAGGCCGCGCGTTTGGACCCGATCGAATCGCTTCGTTACGAATAACCCTTCAGGAGGCCAGTGCGCAGGGATAGAGACAGCAGAGGAACAGGTGGAGAGAGAGGGTAATGGTGGGAAAACATAGAGAGCCAATAGGAGGGGACAATAGAAGGAAAACTATAAAGAGAGAGAGACAATAGAGAGGAGCTGTCGGAAAGGAGGCGGAACAAAAGACCGACCGCTGGATGGCTGGCTATCCGGAAACGGGCAGGGGCTTCGGGACGGAGCGTTTTCATTACGGGAAAGGACATGACAGACAAAAAATATTTCGGGTTCATCAGCTACTTCGCTGCGCTGCTTTTGATCAGTGCAGTGGTATGGTTTTGGGTCGATATTTGGATCCTGGCGGTGATCCCCCATATCGTTTTCGGGGCGTTTTTCCTGTCGGTTTTCGTCGATACGGGCTACATGTACCTGCGCAGACGGATGACGGCTCTGCGGTTTCGCAACGCGGTGGTGTACAATTTTTCCGCCCTGCTCGCCACGGGAGTCGTCCTGTCTATTCTGTATGTGGTATTGGACTGAAAAACAAACGAATAAAAACCTCGTCGAAAACTGCTCCCGCGAGCCTTTCCGAGCGGGGAAAATTTCGTACATTTGCCAAGTTTACATTTTCTGCAAAATCATACCATGGCGCTTAAAACAAAATACATTTTCGTAACCGGAGGGGTGACTTCCTCGTTGGGGAAAGGCATCATCTCGGCTTCGCTGGCCCGCCTTCTCCAAGCCCGGGGGTACAAGGTAACCATCCAGAAACTCGATCCCTATATCAATGTGGATCCCGGCACGCTCAACCCGTACGAACACGGTGAATGCTATGTAACCGCCGACGGAGCGGAAACGGACCTCGACCTGGGGCACTACGAGCGTTTTCTCAACGTGGAAACTTCGCAAGCCAACAACGTAACCACCGGACGCATCTACCTCTCGGTCATCGAAAAAGAGCGTCGCGGCGAGTTCCTGGGTAAGACCGTGCAGGTGATTCCCCACATCACCAACGAGATCAAGCAACGCATCCAAATACTCGGAAACACAGGTAAATACGATATTATCATTACCGAGATCGGCGGTACGGTCGGCGACATCGAATCCTTGCCTTACATCGAGGCCGTCCGTCAGCTCAAGTGGGACCTGGGTCCGCACAATGCCATCGTCATCCACCTCGCTTTGGTGCCTTACCTGGCCGCTGCGGGCGAACTGAAGACCAAACCGGTACAGCATTCCATCAAGACCCTGATGCAGGCCGGCGTGCAGGCCGACGTGCTGGTTTGCCGCACGGAACATCCCTTGCCGGACGAGGTGAAGGCAAAACTGGCCCTGTTCTGCAATGTCCGCAAGGAAGCGGTGATCGAATCCATCGATGCCGAGACCATTTACGATGTGCCCATCCTGATGGAGGCGCAGCACCTGGACCGCGTGGTGCTGGAAGACTTGGAACTTCCGTGCCCCGATACCCTCGACCTGGACAAATGGAAGGACTTCCTCGCCCGCCACAAGAATCCCAAGGGCGAGGTAAACATCGCCCTGGTGGGCAAATACGTCAGCCTGCACGACGCATACAAGTCGATCGTCGAGTCGTTCATCCACGCCGGGGCTGCCAACGAAGTGAAAGTAAACCTGCGATGGGTGTATTCCGGCGATGTAACCCACGAGAACGCAGCTTCGCTTCTGGGCGGGGTGGACGGCATCCTGGTCGCACCGGGCTTCGGCGAGCGGGGCATCGAGGGCAAGATCGCCGCTACGCGCTATGCCCGCGAGAACGGCATCCCTTTCCTGGGTATTTGCCTGGGCATGCAGATGGCCGTGGTGGAATTCGCCCGCGACGTGTTGGGACTTAAAAACGCGCATTCCTTCGAGATCGACCCGACCACGCCCGATCCGGTGATCGACCTGATGGAGTCCCAGAAAGAGATCACCGACAAGGGCGGTACGATGCGCCTGGGGGCTTGGCAATGCACGGTGGCCAAGGACTCCAAGGCTTACCGGATCTACCAAACCGAGGAGATCAACGAACGCCACCGCCATCGTTACGAACTGAACCTGAAATACCTCGACGCCATCGAACAGGCCGGGATGAAAGCCACCGGCCGCAATGCCGATACCGGTTTGGTGGACATCGTGGAGATCCCGTCGCACCCTTGGTTCTTCGGCGTGCAGTTCCACCCGGAATACCGTTCGAAGGTCGAAGCGCCGCATCCTTTGTTTGTCGGTTTCGTCAAGGCGGCGATGGACTACAAGAAATCCAAAAGCGGAAAATAATCTGAAATCCCGTTAAAGACCATTTTTTAGATGCTGTTAGGACAAAACAACAATTCTTCCGATACCAGTTCTACCTGGGTGTTTTTGTTATTGGCCGTTTTCTTCGTGGGGTACATGTGGCTTACCATGCCTTCTCCTGAGGAACAAGCCGCACGCATGGCCGAGGCCGAGCGTCTGGCCGAGCAACAAGCCGCTCAAACGGCCCAACAGGAGGCTGCTACGGCCGAACTGAATACCTTGGTAGCCGCCGTGCAGGGCGATTCCGTCATTCCGGAAGCCCTCCTGCAACGCTACGGGGTTTTCGCCTATTCGCTCACCCTGCCTTCGGCCGGGGACAGCAGCCGCACGACGGTCATCGAAAACTCCGTGCTGCGCATCGCGGTGTCCAACCTGGGCGGCGTTCCCTCGGAGGTAACGCTGCTCGACCCGGCGTATCGGACGTATTGGAAGACGCCTTTGAGCCTTATCAAGGACGGCAACGCCCGCCTGAACATGACTTTCCGCACCTCGGACGGCAAGGTGATCCGCACCAGCGAGATGTATTTCGACCCTTCGTTGGAACACCGGGGCGATACCACGGTGCTGTCCATGCGGTTGAAGGCTTCGGAGGAAGCCTACCTGGAATACCGCTACACCCTCTATCCGGATCAGTACATGCTGGATTACCGGGTAAGTTCCAAGGGACTTGCCCAGGTGCTGGAAAACGGCCAGGAGCCGGTGGTGGACTGGTCGATGGATGCCTTCCATACGGAAAAGGGGCGCACGTATGAAAACCAGTACACGTATCTCTCCTATGCCTATGGCCAGAACGACAAGGTAAAACACCTTTCCGCCGGAGGCGAGGACGACAAAACGCTGGACGATGCGACGTGGTTTGCATTCAAACAGCAGTATTTTTCTACCATCCTGATCCCCGAGGACGGCGTGCACAAAGCGACGTTCACCTCGCAGGCTTTGGAGGATACGCTCTACACCAAACGCTTCACGGCCAATATGGCGCTTTCGGCACAGTCGGGCGATTTTGACCTGCCGATGAAACTGTATTTCGGCCCCAACCGTTTCCACACTCTGGACAAGTACGGCGACAATATCTCCGACCTGATCCCGCTGGGGTGGGCGATCTTCGGATGGATCAACCGCTGGTTTGTCATCCCGATGTTCGACCTGCTGTTCTATTCCTGGCACATCAACATGGGGATCGTCATTCTGATCATGACGATCGTCATCAAGATCCTTCTGTCGTTCTTTACCTACTCGGGCTACAAATCTTCGGCCAAGATGCGCTTGCTCAAGCCCGAGATGGAGACCATCAACCAGCAGTATGCCAATGCCGATCCGGCCAAAAAGCAGCAGGCCATCATGGACCTGTACACCAAAGCGGGCGTGAACCCCCTGGCCGGTTGCTTGCCCTTGCTGCTCCAGATGCCTGTCCTGATCGCCATGTACCGGTTCTTCCCGGCCTCCATCGAATTGCGCGGGCAGCATTTCCTGTGGGCGGACGACCTTTCGGCCTATGATTCGGTGCTCAACCTGCCGTTCAACATTCCGCTCTACGGTGCACATGTGAGCCTGTTTGCGCTTCTGATGGCCATTACGCTGCTGATCAACACCAAGATGACCGGGGGCATGGACCAGCCGCAACAGCCCGGAATGCCCAACATGAAGTTCCTGATGTACCTCATGCCGGTGATGATGCTCCTGTGGTTCAACTCGGCCGCTTCCGGTCTGTCGTACTATTATACGCTCTCCACCTTGATCAGCATCGGTCAGATCTGGGTCATCCGCAAGTACTTTATCAACGAAGCCAAACTGCACGCCAAGATCCAGGAAAACCGTCAGAATGCCAAAACGCGCGGCCCCTCCAAATGGCAGCGCAAGATGGACGAGATGATGAAACAGGCCGAGGAACAGCGCAACCGCCAGCAGCGCCGCGCGGCCGGAAGAAAATAACCCTGCCCAGAGGGGGAAGAGGATGCCCGGTCGATGCTGAAAGACGAGAAAATCCCGCATCGTTTCCCCGCCGTAGAAAAGCCGGATAGAAGAGCATCGGGCGTGAGGTCGAAAAGCCCGCATCGCCACAAAAAACGGACGAAGCCCCCTCTTGTCCGAGGAAAAGTCGGAGTTGCATGGATTTGAGATGTCCCCGGCCGATAAAAGGCCATCGGCGCGGAGCGCGCAAGGAAAAGTCCCGCCGGAAAAGGAAGAAGGGGGGGGGAGATAGAAAGATCAATGGGAAACCTTCCGGAAGCATTCGAAGGAAATCCCCGGCCTTGGAAAGATGAAGGCAGGGCAGGAGGAAAAGATAGACGATGGGGGCAGTTTTGATGCGGCTCGGCCGCATCCTGCATGAGGGAAAAGATTCGGAAAAACAACTATGGAACAGGTCATCGAAGCCATGAAAGCGCTGTGTCCGCTCTCCGAAGCCACCATCGGAGAATTGACCGCTTGCGTCATGCCCGAGCGTTATCCGAAGAAATACCGTTTGGTCGAAGCCGGGAAATATGCCCGGGCCGCCTTTTTTATCGAAAAGGGGATGACGCGTTCCTATTGGCTGGTCGATGGGCAGGAGATCACCACGTCTTTTTCCTGCGAGGGAGGCATCGTTTTCAGTATGGACGAATTGTACTACGGGAAGATCAGCGAGGAGTACGTGGAGACCATCGAAGATGTGCTCGTTTACCGGATCTCGCTCGAAGACCTCCGCCGCTTGTTCCGCACGAACCTCGAACTGTCCAACTGGGGACGGATCATCCACCAGAACGAATACCGCCGCTTGCACCGCTCGCACAAGGAACGGCTCACCCTCTCGGCCAGGGAACGTTACGAAGCTTTCCGGCAGCAGTTTCCCCAGGTATGCCGCCGGGCGCAACTGGGATACATCGCCTCCTACCTCGGGATTACTTTGCCCACCCTCAGCCGCTTGCGCGGCGGGAAATAAAGGACGGGGAGGGTCGCTTTTTGATGCAGGTTAAATTTTTTGGTCACCCCGGTGCTTACCTTTGCCGGAGTGTTGAACCCATCCGTTTGAAAACGAAAACCTGCCATGCGAAAAATATCCTCCGCCGCTTTCTCCGACACCAAACCCCATTATGAACTCCTGGACGGTTTGCGGGGAGTAGCCGCCCTGGTGGTGATCTGGTACCACATCTTCGAAGGGTTTGCCACCAGTCCCATCGACCAGCGGTTCAACCACGGGTACTTGGCCGTCGATTTCTTCTTTATCCTCTCGGGGTTCGTCGTCGGTTATGCGTACGACGACCGTTGGAAAAAGAAAACGATGGGCACCGGGGATTTTTTCAAGCGCCGTTTGATCCGCCTGCATCCGATGGTCGTCCTGGGGGCTGTCCTGGGATTGATCACCTTCCTGTTGCAGGGCAGCCAAAAGTGGGACGGAGCCTCGGTAGGTCTCTCGCTGGTCCTGCTCGCCTTCCTGCTGAATCTTTTCCTGATACCGGCCTATCCGGGGGCAGCCCACGAAGTGCGGGGAAACGGCGAAATGTACCCCCTGAACGGCCCGAATTGGTCCCTGTTTTTTGAATACATCGGGAACATCCTCTACGCCTTGTGCCTGCGCCGTCTTTCGACCAAAGCGCTCGGGACGCTCGTCGTGGTGGCAGCCGTGGCGTTGACGGGGTTTGCGGTGGGCAATCTCTCCGGTTTCGGCCACCTGGGAGTAGGTTGGACGCTGGCCGGGCACAATTTCCTGGGAGGGTTTCTCCGGTTGACCTTTGCCTTTTCGACCGGGCTGTTCCTCTCGCGCATCTTCAAACCGGTGCACATTCGCGGGGCATTCTGGATATGCAGCCTGGCCGTGATCGTTCTGCTGTCCATGCCGTATGTGGGGGATGCGGAAACGCCTTGGGTCAACGGCCTGTACGATGCGGTTTGCGTAGTACTCGTTTTCCCGGTTCTGGTTTATTTCGGGGCCTCGGGACGGGCGAGCGATTCAGGTACCGCCGGGGTGTGCAAGTTCCTGGGCGATGTGTCTTATCCGGTGTACGTGGTGCATTACCCCTTCATGTACCTGTTCTACGCCTGGCTGTGGAGCGGGGCAGGGATGGGGCTCTCCTTTTCCCAATGCTGGGCGGTACCCGTGGGCCTTTTCCTGGGAAGCATCCTGCTGGCCTATCTCTGTCTGAAACTCTACGACGAGCCGCTGCGCAGGTACCTGGCTCGGAGATACCTGCAAGGCAAACAAAAATGATTCTTTACCGGGCTGCCCGTCGGGCAGCCCGTTTTTTTGGTCGGGATTGTATTTATTATCAAAAAAAATCTTAAAT
>DVLY01000027.1 GCA_018715295.1 Candidatus Merdimorpha stercoravium
GGCGGTCGGCTGCCGGGAACAGCCCGATGAAACCCCGGACGAAAGATCCATCGCGTACAACGACCGGGCCATCGCCCTGATGCAGGAGTACCTGGAGCGGGACGACATCCTTCCGGACTCTTCCCTGCTGGCCTCGTGCCGCACCCGCACCGATACCATCCAACGGGTGATGAAAGACATCGTGGACAGCTGCCAAACCCTGCTGGACTCCGCCCTGTTGTACAGCCCGGAGCACTATTTCTACTATGCCCAGAAAGCGACCCTGTACGCCTGCGGTGCCTACTACCAAGAGGCCGCCCGGTGGATGGAAAAAGCGCTGGAAAAAAAGGACCTCCCCGAACTCCGGCTCGGCGCCGGGATGTTCCTGCAAAAAGCGGGGGAGGAACGACAAGCCCAAGCCTGCTATCGGCAAGTGGCCGACCAATACAGCACCCGCGATACCCTGTCGCCTGCCGACCGGATCAATTACGCATTTGCCCTGATCCTGTCCGGGGAAAAAGAAATGGCCCGAGGAACCATCGACAGCCTGATCACGGACACCCTTGCCCGAAAACAACTCCTGCAGATGACGGAAAACCCACAAGAAGCCCTCAACGCGCTCTTTCCCTGATCCGTCTGTCTTTTGAACTTGGAAACTGACCACCCCCCCCTCTTTTTTCCTTTCCCAGAAAAAATTCCGCTGCCGAAGGAGAAGAAAGGAAAACGGGCAAAAAAAAACTTACAGATACTCCACCGTTACCCCCTGTCCACGACGCACATAGGCGCGGATGGCGTAGAGATAATCCGGCGTATTCTCCAACGGGGTAAGCCGCGAGCGGAGCACATCGAGGTTCGTTACCTGGTGGTTCAGGTCGGCATACGCATAACCTTTCAACTGCCCGTTCTCCACCAGCACCACCGCCCGCTCGGAAACCTTCTGCCCTTTGTCGAAGATGAGCATCGTCTTGTCCCGGGGAAAGGCCGAAGCCAGCGAACGCGTCATGCGCCGAAGCCGGAGTTTGCCGTTCAAGGGCGGCTCGATCTCGCGCACCTGGCCGATGTACTTCAGGTAGGAGATCAGCTGGCTGGGCACTTCCTCCCACGTAACGGTATTGATCGCCTCCTGGATCGCCCGTCCGACCTGCGTATCGAGCGAAAGCAGGTGGGTCATCTGCTTGTAAATGTTGTTCGAGCGGCCGATGTAAACAATGTTTTTGTCCTTGTCCAGGATCTGGAACACCCCGGAAAAAGTAGGCAGGGTGTCGAGGATCAGGCGGTATTTCATCTCGCGGCGGGAAAGTCGGTGAGCGGGCCGCGATGCCATCTTGACGATCTGTTTGGAGGTGTCTTTTTCGATCAGGATTTCCAACAGGCGCACCGTCGCTTCCGCATCGCCGTAGGCCCTGTGGCGCGCCGCCACCGGAATACCGAGCGCGCGGCACAGTTTCCCGAGGGAGTAGCTTTCCAGGCCCGGCATCAACCGCTGCGATTCCTTGACCGTGCAGATCGTATTGCGCTCGTACACATAACCCAAGCGGGCAAACTCCTGGCGAAGCATCCGGTAATCGAAGTCGGCGTTATGCGCCACGATCGCGCACCCGTCGGTAATCTCGACGATGCGCTTGGCCAACTCGTGAAAACGCGGCGCACGGCGGAGCATCTTGTTGTCGATCCCCGTCAGGCGCGTCACATACGGATCGATGGGCCGCATGGGATTGACCAGCGAAACGAGCCGATCGACCACCTGATGCCCGTCGAAACGATAGATTGCCACTTCGGTGATGCCCTCCTCACTGAAACGCCCGCCGGTGGTTTCCAAATCCACTACCGCATACACCTTTTCCTACCTCCTCTACGATAATCTCTTTACACGTCGTAATTTCTCGCCCCGAAGATCCGGCTGCCCACCCGCACCATCGTCGAGCCGCATTCCACCGCAATGGGGTAATCGCCGCTCATGCCCATCGAGAGCACGTCCATCGTCGGGTCCTGTTCCCGAAGCCGGTCCCACAGAGCCTTGAGCGAGGAAAACTCCCGGCGCACCTGCTCCCGGTCCGGCGTATTGGAAGCCATGCCCATCAGCCCGCGCACCCGCACGTGTTCCAAATGGCGGGTCTGTTCGCTCAAGGCCAAAGCAAGAGCTGCTTCGGGTTCGAGTCCGTACTTGGTCTCTTCGCAGGCGATGCGCACTTCCAGCAGACAATCGATCCTGCGCCCCACCTTGCCTGCCGCCGCATCGATCTTGGCGAGCAGTTCGGCGGAATCGACGCTTTGGATCATTTCGACAAAGGGCACGATGTACTTCACCTTGTTGCTCTGCAGATGCCCGATCAAGTGCCAACGGACATCCCCGGGGAGTTCAGGCTGCTTGGCGCACATCTCCTGCACTTTGTTTTCCCCGAAGACCCGCTGCCCGGCGCGATACGCTTCCCGGATAGCTTCCACCGGATGGGTCTTCGACACAGCTACCAGTTCTACAGCAGGCGGAAGCGATGCCCGCACACTCCGGATATTTTCTTCGATCTCTTTCATGGTTCGTCCTCCTGGCTATTCTCTTGTGTCTCCATTCCGGCCCTCTCCTGGCCGTTCTCTTGTATCTTCCCCTCCGGTTCCTCCTCCTGGCTATTCTCTTGTGTTTCCCCTCCGGTTCCTCCTCCTGGCTTGTTTTCCTGTTCACCCCCCTTGGTTCGCCCCGCCGGTCAATCCTCAGCGTCTTGCGATGCGCCGTTCTCCACCCGGCGGAGAGAGTCCTTCTGCAGACTGTCCTCCCGGAAAAAGTCCTTCATGTCCAACGCTACGGTATCGATGAATTCATTCTGCTTCCGGCGGCCCAAGTCGAGAAAGTCCCGGTAGGTCTTTCCCTGGGTAGCCTTTTCTTTCTGGCTGTACATCAACCCGCCGATCAGTGCCGTCTGATCATCGGGGGTGAGCATTTCCAGTGCTTGCTCCAGGTCCTGCTCATAACTGCGGGCATCCCAAGGCTTGTCCAGCGGATTGTTCGAGCCTCCGCCGGTGGAATATGCCCAGATGACCACCACCAGCAGCACTACCGCAATGGCCGCCACGGTCGCCAAAAACAGTTTTTTTATCGGTCGTTTTTTCATCGTTCAAAACTCTATGCGGACAGATCGTCCCTTATTTTTTGTCGTTTCTGTGCTCTTCCACCCACTTGCGGGCATTGACGAACGCCTCGATCCAGGGGCTTACCTCCTGGCGCTGGGCAGCAGGGTCGCAATAGGCCCACGCCCAAGGATGGATGCTGCGTTCGATGTGCGGCATCATCACCAGATGGCGGCCGTCGGCCGAAGCCAAAGCAGCGACGTCGTAGTCCGAACCGTTGGGGTTGCCCGGATAGCCGCTGTACGTATAGCGAGCCGCAATGTGGTAGGCATCCTGCGGCAAGGGCAAGTGGAATTTACCTTCCCCGTGCGACACCCATACGCCCAGGCGCGCCCCGGCGAGCGAGGAGAACATCACGCTGTGGTTCTCGGGGATGTCCACATTGACAAAACTGCACTCGTGCTTGTGCGAATCGTTGTGCCACATCGCGGGTTTGTCCGCATGGTCGGGATAGATCAAGCCCAACTCGACGAACAACTGGCAACCGTTGCAAATACCCAGCGAAAGAGTATCCTTCCGGGCAAAGAAGTTCTCCAGCGCGCGACGTGCCTTTTCGTTGTAACGGAACGAACCGGCCCAACCCTTGGCCGAACCCAGCACATCGGAATTGGAAAATCCGCCCACCGCTGCGATAAAGTTGACATCCGAAAGGTCTTCGCGCCCTTCGATCAGGTCGGTCATGTGCACATCCTTGACATCGAACCCGGCCAAGTACAACGCATGGGCCATCTCCCGCTCGGAGTTGGATCCCTGCTCGCGGAGCACGGCCGCCTTGATGCCCGTGGGGGTGCGGCGGTTCGGATCGAGGCCCAGGTCTTCCGCCCGGCCGGTAAAGCCTTCGGGGAACACGTAGCTCAAGGGCTGCTGCTTGTAGTTCTCGTAACGCTCGGCCGCTTTCTGCTTTCCGCTCTGGTGGCAGTCCAGCAGGTACGAGGGGCGGTACCATTTCTCACGCAGCTGCGGCACGTCGAAGACATACGACTGTCCGCCGTTCCTTATCTTGAGGTCTTTTCCCGCCTTGGCGCGACCTATCTCCCAGAGAGCCACCCCGTAGCGATTGCACACCGCTTTGGCGGCTTCCACGTCGCTCACCTGGAGCACCACGCCGGGATTCTGTGCAAAAAGCAGTTTGACCGCATCGTCCTCTCCGAGGGCGGAAAGGTCGATCTCGGCACCCAGGTTGACCTGTGCGAAACACATCTCCAGCAAGGTCGTCAGGATACCTCCGGCCGACACGTCGTGTCCGGCCACTGCACAACCCTCGCTCAAAAGCTGTTGTACGGCCGAGAATGCCTGTTTGAAGTACTGCGGGTCCTTCACATCCGGGGTTTTCGTGCCGACAAAGCCCAGGGACTGCGCCAGGGCCGAGCCGCCCAACTCGCGGGGCGTTCCCGAGAAATCGATGTACACGATCCGGTACTCATCCCCGCGACGCAGGCAGGGCGACAGCACACCGCGCACGTCGGACACTTCGCCCGCCGCCGAAACGATAACCGTCCCGGGAGCGATCACCCGGCTGCCGTCCTTGTATTTCTGGGTCATGGACAGGGAATCCTTTCCGGTGGGCACATTCACGCCCAGGGCTACCGCAAAGTCGGACAAGGACTGAACCGCCGCATACAGGGCCGCATCCTCGCCTTCGTTGCGGCAGGGCCACATCCAGTTGGCACTGAGCGACACCCCGCCCAAGCCGTGCGAGAGGGGGCAGAACACGATGTTGGTCAGCGCTTCGGCCACCGAAAGACGGGAGCCGGCCGCCGGGTCGATCAACGCCTCTACGGGCGCATGACCGATGGAAGTGGCGATGCCCTCCCGGCCGCGATAATCCAGGGCCACCACCCCGGCATCGCTCAAAGGAAGCTGCAAGGGGCCAGCCGTCTGCTGGCGCGCCACCCGGCCGGTTACGCAACGGTCCACCTTGTTGGTCAGGTAATCCTTGCACGCCACAGCTTCGAGTTGCAGGACTTTTTCAATATATTGTTCCGCCTTGCCCGGGTCGTATTCCACCTCATGATAAGCATGGCGGACGGTGTGGTCTTCCATCACCGTCTTGGGAGCCGAACCGAACATGTCCGAGAGCTGCAGGTCGATGGGCGCACGGCCGGTGCGCTGGCTCTCGAAACGGAACTGCATGTCGCCCGTAGCCTCGCCCACCACGTACATCGGGCTGCGCTCGCGGTCGGCGATCTTTTTGAGCAGCGGAAGGTCTTTTCCCTTGACCACCAATCCCATGCGCTCCTGACTCTCGTTGCCGATGATCTCCTTGGCCGAGAGGGTCGGGTCGCCCACCGGCAGGGCATCGAGCTGGATGGTGCCGCCGGTATCCTCCACCAGTTCCGAGAGGCAGTTCAAGTGGCCGCCTGCGCCGTGGTCGTGGATGGAGACGATGGGGTTTTCCGAAGCCTCGGTGAGGGCGCGGATGGTATTGGCCACGCGTTTTTGCATCTCCGGGTTGGAACGCTGTACGGCATTGAGCTCTACGGCCGAAGCGTACTGGCCGGTATCCACCGAGGAGACCGCGCCGCCGCCCATGCCGATGCGGTAATTGTCCCCGCCCAGCACGACGATCTTGTCGCCCTTTTCCGGCTGGCCCTTGAGCGCATCCCGCTTTTTGGCAAAGCCCACGCCGCCGGCCAACATGATGACCTTGTCGTAACCCAAGGTGCGGCCGTCCTCCTGATGCTCGAAGGTAAGCACCGAGCCGCAGATGAGCGGCTGACCGAACTTGTTTCCGAAATCCGAAGCGCCGTTGGAGGCTTTGATGAGAATATCGAGCGGGGTCTGGTACAACCAGGGGCGTTCCTTGATCGCTTCCTCCCAGGGACGGCCCGCTTCGCTGCGGGGATAGGAGGTCATGTACACCGCCGTTCCTCCCAAAGGCAGCGACCCTTTTCCGCCGGCCAGACGGTCGCGGATCTCGCCGCCGCTGCCGGTAGCCGCCCCGTTGAACGGCTCGACGGTGGTGGGGAAGTTGTGCGTCTCGGCTTTGACCGAGATGACGGATTCGATGTCCGTAACGGCATATTCCGAGGGTTCGTCCCCGCGCTGGGGGGCGAACTGTTCGACGGTGGGGCCGGTGAGGAAAGCGACGTTGTCCTTGTAGGCCGAGACGATGTAGTCGTGCTGCTGCTCTGTGGTGCGTTTGATCAGTTTGAAGAGCGAAAGGTCTTTCTTCTGCCCGTCGACGACGAATTCGCCGTTGAAGATCTTGTGGCGGCAATGTTCGGAGTTGACCTGGGAAAAACCGAATACCTCGCTGTCGGTGAGCGGACGGCCGAGTTTCTTGGCCAGGCCTTCGAGGTAGGCGATCTCCTGCTCGGAAAGAGCCAGGCCTTCCTGCTGGTTGTACGCGCGGATGTCCTCGATCTCGACGATGTCCTCGGCCCGGCGCGAAGTGGTGAAGAGGAACTGGTCCAGTCCGTCGTACTTCTGATAGAGCATCGGGTCGAAAACCTCCACCCGGTCTTCCTCGACGAACTGCTCGATGCGCTTGACCCCGGTGATGCCCATGTTCTGGCAGATCTCCACCGCATTGGTACTCCAAGGGGTGATCATCTCCTTGCGGGGACCGATGTAGCGGCCGGGATAATTGGGCTGGAGCATCTGGTGCGCCTGACCGAACAGCCACGAGAGGCGTTCGAGCGATTCGTTGGAAAGGTATTCGTCGGTTTCCACCACGTACACCACGTCGGCGGAAGATTTGAAGAAAGAAAGCATGCTTTTATCGGCGTATTTTAGTGATTCGTATCCTCGGAACGGGAACTTCTCCCTCCCCTGTCCCCGAAGGGACAAAGATAACCCTTTTGCTCCGTTTTTTGTGTTATAATCTCGGTTTTAGTACGCGCTGATCAACTCCAGGAGCCGGTTCATGCGGGTGGAGATGGGCGAGAGGGAATGGTAGCGGTTGACCATCACCACGAAACACAGGAGTTCCCCCTGCTCGTTGAGGCTGTACCCGGCCAAACCGCGCACTCCGGACAGGGTGCCGCTCTTGAGGTGCAAACGGGTGCGCGTAGGGCAATCCCGGATCGTATTCTTGAACGTCCCTTCCCCGCCCGGAACGGCCAGCGAAGCAAAAAAGTCGTCAAAAGCCTCCGTACGGTACATCCCGCAGAGAAAATCGGCGTAATACTCCGCATTGAGGAACGACATGCGGGAAAGCCCGCTGCCATCCTGCAGGTTGAGCGTCCGGCTGCCGGGCGCGATCGAATCCAGCACCGCGAGTTCCACCCGGCGGGCATCGCTGCGCGTATCGCCCTCCCCGAGGATTTTTCCCATCGTCCGGAAGATGGTCTCGGCATACATGTTGTCGCTGTACTTGTTGGTTACCGATGCGATGGTCCGCAGGGCAGGCGAATCGTACTCCAAGATCACTTGTCCGGGAGCCGTCGTATCGGCGGGATCGGTATAGGAATCCCACAGGACGTATTCCACCTCTCCCGGATCCCCTCCGGCACAGAGGTAGCGATGGAACTCGCACAAGAGCGAAAGCCCGGCCGCGCGGTTGGCTCCCGTCTCGGTCACCTCTCCCCGCTCTGCCCCCAGCGTACCGGTAGCGAAATGCTCCAGCGGGTGAAGCGGAGAAGCATTGAGCCAGATACCATTGGAGCGGCCTTCGACCGTATGGGTGCGGTTGATCACCGTCAGTCCCGGGGTTTGGGGAAAGACACCGGTAAAGCGTGCCGGACGCCCCAGCGTATCGGAAGGCTCGAAGCTCAGATAGCATTTGTTTTCAAAAAACGAAAGTCCCTGTACATTGGTTCCGTAATAGGTATCGGCATCGTCCCATGTCCAGGAATCGACCATCGGTTCCAGGGTAAAATAACGGCTGTCGGCCACCATGCGTCCTTCGATACGGGCGATACCGGCCCGGTTGAGGGCTTTTTTCCATACGGAAAACACCGAATCGATCCCCGGGAGGAATTTGTCGTAATCCGAGCCGAGCGTCGGATCGCCGCCCCCGACGACATACAGAGAGCCGTAGAGCGTCGAATCGACCACCTGCCCGCTGTACGCCAAACGGGTGGTATAGTGGAAATCACCTCCCAGGCTTACCAACGCGGCTCCGGTGGTGAGCAGTTTGGTGATCGATGCCCCGGCAAGCGAGGTCTTCGGATTGCGCTCGACCAGCGTCTCTCCGGTCTTCACATTGCGGATCACCACACTCCACGCGGTGGTGTTCATCAGGGAATCCTGTTCGAGTTCGCGGATATAGCTACGGATGGCTTTTTCCTTTTTCGCCCGGCCTTCCGCCGCGCCCGGTTCAACCGCCTGCACCCCGAGAGAAAAGAGCGTCAGGACAGCCAAGAGTGTCGTCCATTTTTTCATGCGTATCGTCGTTGTTTTTCCGTTAATAGAGATTCATTCCTGTGTCTGTTGCTCGGCTTCGGCCTCGGCCGAAGCCTCGGCTGCCGCCTCGACGATGTCGGTCGAGTGGAGTTTCCTGCCGCTCAAGTCCTTGCGGCGGAGTTCGAAATGCTTGCCCAGGTACACCTTGCGCACCATCGCGTCGGCGGCCAGTTCCTCGGGCGTACCGGACTTGAGGATGGAACCCTGGTACATCAGGTACGTGCGCGTGGTGATGGCTAATGTTTCCTGGACATTGTGGTCGGTGATCAGGATGCCGATGTTCTTGGACTTCAGGCGCCAGACGATGGACTGGATGTCCTCCACCGCAATGGGGTCCACCCCGGCGAACGGCTCGTCCAGCAGGACGAACTTGGGGTCGGTGGCGATGCAGCGGGCGATCTCCGTGCGCCGGCGTTCGCCTCCGGAGAGGACGTCGCCGTTGCTCTTGCGGACCTTTTCCAACCCGAACTCCTCGATGAGCGAATTCATCTTGTCCAGCTGCTGGGCCGGCGTGAGACGGGTCATCTGCAGCACCGAGAGGATATTCTGCTCGACGGTCAGTTTGCGGAACACGGAATTTTCCTGCGCCAGGTAGCCCACTCCGTACTGGGCGCGCTTGTACATCGGGAAAGACGTAATCTCGGTATCGTCCAGGAAAACCTGCCCGCCGTTGGCCTGGATCAGCCCCACGATCATGTAAAACGAAGTAGTCTTCCCCGCCCCGTTGGGGCCGAGCAGACCGATGATTTCACCCTGGTTGACTTCCAACGAGACATCATTGACCACGCAACGGTTGCGGTATGTCTTTTTCAGGTGTTCGGCTCGGAGTTTCATGCTATTTCTGTTTCTTTCTTTTTTCTATCCTTATTCATCGACGCCTTCTTCCGCTTCTCGGGCGCGCATACGGTGCTTTTCCATCCGCCGGCATATCGTGATGCTGGCCTGGTACAACAGAACGATGGGCACGGCCAGAACGATCTGCGAGACCACATCGGGCGGGGTGAGTACCGCCGCGACGATCAGGATGAGCACCAGCGCATGGCGATAGTACTTCAACAGGAAGTGCGAGGTGATCAGCCCCATGCGCGAGAGCACGTACACAGCCATCGGCAACTGGAACATGATCCCCGTAGCCAGGGTAATGTTCACCACGTTCGATATGTAGGACGAAAGCTCGATGTTGTTTACGATGGCATCCTCGGTCCCCAGCCGATAACCGGTAAAGAAATTGATGGACATGGGCAGGATGACGAAATACCCGAAGGCCAGCCCGAGGAAAAACAGGGACGACACGTAGAACACTACTCCCCGGGCGGAGCGTTTTTCCCGGTCGGTCAGTGCCGGGGCGACAAAGCGCCACACTTCCCACACGATAAAGGGAAACGCCACGATGATGCCCGTCACGAACGACACCCACAGGTGCGAATTGAACTGCCCGGTGAGCTCGCGGTTCTGCACATTGAACTCCACCGGATGCATGCACAGGTCGGCCGAGGTACCCAGCCAGGCGTTGAGCGTATCCGAGAGCCAGCAAAAGAAACGGTACGTCGGAAAATCGGCATGGCGCGGACCGAAGATCACCCGGTCGTAAATCAGATGATCGCAGAAAAAAGCCACCACAGCCGCTATCAGCACGTAGAGTGCCATCCGGAACAAATGTTTGCGCAGGATAAACAGATGCCCCAGGAAGGTCGTCTGCTCGGCAGCATTTTCCGTTGTATTCTCTTCGCTCATCGGCCGCGATATGCTATCATCATTTTCCGGTCGGTCGTCCGCCCGAATATTGATTCCGTTTTTCTTTCTCTTGCCCCCCTTTTTGCGTCCCTTTTACCCCCCTTTTCCGCTGCTCCCCCGCCGTTTTTCATCCGTCCTCCGCTTCTTTCTTTGGTTCTCTCCATTTTCTCCGGGTCGAATGCAACGCACCCTCCGGGGTTCCAACCTCCGCCGGAGATTCCCGTCCGAACGGTTACACGATCCCCTCGCGCACCAGATCGTGCAGGTGGATCACTCCCACGTAGTTCCCCTGGGCATCGGTAACCAACAGGTTGTTGATCTCGTATTTCTGAAGCATTTCCAGCGCATCGAAAGCCAGCACATCGTCGGGGATCGTCTTGGGATGGCGGGTCATGATGTCTGCGGCCGTGAGCGAGAAGATGCTGCCGTCGTCGTAGCGCGCCAAGGTGCGACGCAGATCGCCATCGGTTACCACACCTACGATGCGTCCCTGCGGATCGGTTACCGCCGTTACACCCAGGTATTTGGACGATATTTCGTCGATCACCTGCTTGATGGGCGTTTGCGGAGCCACCGCCGGACGCTCGTTCTGGGCGATCACATCCCGCACCCGCATGTAGAGGCGTTTTCCGAGCGCACCTCCGGGATGGAAGCGGGCGAAATCCTCGCGACCGAAGCCCCGGAGCACCTCCAACGCCACGGCCAACGCATCGCCCAGCACCATCTGCACCGTAGTGGAGGTCGTCGGAGCCAGGTTGTTGGGGCATACTTCACGCTCCACATAGGCATCGAGCACGCAGTCCGCCCCGCGCGCCATGTACGAATCGGTATTGGCAGTGATGGCGATGATCCGGTTGCCCAACCCGCGCAGCACGGGCACCAAGGCTTTTATCTCGGGGGTATTGCCGCTTTTGGAAAGCATGATCACTACATCGCCCGGCATGACGGCCCCCAGGTCTCCGTGCATGGCATCCGCCGTGTGCATGAACACCGAGGGGGTTCCGGTGGAATTGAACGTGGCGACGATCTTTTGTCCGACCAGCGCGCTCTTGCCGATGCCGGTTACCACCACCCGCGAGGGGCATTCGAAGATCATCCTCACGGCTTTTTCAAAATTCCCGTCCAGTCTTTCGGCCAGATATTCCACTCCTTTCGCTTCCTCAAGAACAACATTTTTAGCCAGTTGCAAAATATTTTGTCCTTTTTCTCCCCTATTTTCCATGCGCACTATTGTTTTTTGGCGGGTAATTCCTATCTTTAAGGTACAAAAATAGTGAAAGCCGAGCGCAGCGGCAAAACGAAAACGCAAGTTTTTGGATGAGACGCTGCCGAGGCGCATCCTGTTTAGTAAGAAACAAAAATTTTCATCATAGCCGTCGTGAGAAATTTCAGCCTCGAATCGGAACTAAAAAAGTACTTCGGTTTTGATACCTTCAAAGGCAAGCAAAAGCAGATTATCGAGAGCCTGATGGCCGGTAACAATACTTTTGTCATCATGCCTACCGGAGGTGGCAAATCCCTGACGTACCAGCTGCCGGCCCTGCTGATGCCCGGTACGGCCATCGTCATCTCCCCGCTGATCGCCCTGATGAAAAACCAGGTGGATGCCATGCGGGGCATTTCCACCGAGGCGGCCGTAGCCCATGTGCTGAATTCCTCGCTCACCAAAGGCGAGGTCGAACAAGTCAAGGCCGACATCCGCGCCGGGATCACCAAACTGCTCTACGTAGCCCCCGAATCGCTCACCAAAGACGAATACACCGACTTCCTGCGCACGGTGCCCATTTCCTTCTGCGCCATCGACGAGGCGCATTGCATCTCCGAGTGGGGACACGACTTCCGTCCCGAGTACCGCAACATCCGCTCCATCCTGGACAAGATCGCCCCGATGCCGGTGATCGCCCTCACGGCCACCGCCACGCCCAAAGTCCAGGAGGATATCCAGAAAAACCTCGGGATGACCGACGCCAAGGTCTTCAAGTCGTCCTTCAACCGCCCGAACCTCTTTTACGAAGTGCGCCCCAAGGTGGACGTGGAGAAAGAGATCATCCGCTTTATCAAAGCGCGCCCGCACCAGTCGGGCATCATCTACTGCCTCTCGCGCAAAAAGGTGGAGGAACTCTCCGAACTGCTGCGCGTGAACGGCATTTCCTCCGCCCCGTACCATGCCGGCCTGGACGCCAAAACCCGCGCCCGCAACCAGGATGCCTTCCTGATGGAGGAAGTGGACGTGATCGTGGCCACCATCGCTTTCGGCATGGGCATCGACAAACCGGACGTGCGCTTTGTCATCCACCACGACATTCCCAAGAGCCTGGAGAGCTACTACCAGGAGACCGGCCGTGCAGGCCGCGACGGCGGGGAGGGATACTGCCTGGCCTTTTACAGCTACAAGGACATCGAAAAGATGGAGAAGTTCCTGGTGGGCAAACCCCTCTCGGAACAGGAGATCGGTGCCGCCCTGCTGCAGGACGTGGTGGCCTACGCCGAGACTTCCCTCTCGCGCCGCAAATACCTCCTGCACTACTTCGGCGAGGAATTCGACGAAATAAACGGCGAAGGAGCCGGCATGGACGACAACAGCCGCCACCCCAAACCCAAGGTCGAAGCCGGAGAACAGCTCCGCACCCTGATCCGCGTGGTGAAGGACACTTCGCAGACCTTCCGTCCCAAGGAGATCACCAACATCCTCGTGGGAAGGGTCAGCTCGGCCATCAAAGGCCTGAAGGTGGACAAGAAACCGTTTTTCGGCATCGGGAAAGACCGCGAAGACCGTTTTTGGATGGCGCTGCTGCGGCAAGGACTGGTGGGAGGCTACCTGCGCAAGGAGATCGAACAATACGGCGTGTTGAAGGTCACCCCCAAGGGTGAGGACTTCCTTCGCTCAAGCGAAGGGTTCCTGATGACCGAGGACCACAACTACGACGCGCTGGAACAGGAATACGCCGCCGTCAACCGCAAGAGCGGCGTTACGGACGAAGTCCTGCTCTCGGCCCTGCGGGATTTGCGCCGCAGCGAGGCCAAACGGCTGGGCATTCCGCCCTTTGCCCTGTTCCAGGATGCTTCGCTCGAAGACATGGCCCTGCGCTACCCCATCACCCTCGAGGAGATGAAAACCATCTTCGGGGTCGGGGAAGGCAAAGCGCGCAAATACGGGCAGAAGTTCGCCGACTTCATCGCCAAATACGTCGAGCAGAACGACATCGTCCGTCCGGACGACCTGGTGGTCCGCTCGGTGGTAAACAAATCGGGACTGAAAGTGTACATCATCCAGAGTACCGACCGCAAGATTCCCCTGGAGGATATCGCCCGGGCCAAGGGCCTGGAGATGGACGAACTGATCTCCGAGATCGAAGCCATCGTCTACTCCGGCACGCGCATCAACATCGACTACCAGATCGACGAGATGCTCGACCCCGAACAACAGGAAGAGATCGAGGATTACTTCATGAATGCCGAAAAGGATGCCATCCGCGATGCAATGGCGGCCTTCGGCGGAGACTACGAAGAAGACGAACTGCGTCTGATGCGCATCAAGTTCATCAGCGAAGTGGCCAACTAACCCGGGCTTTTGCCCAAACATTCCCTATCCATGAAAATATACACCAAAACCGGCGACAAAGGCACCACCTCCTTGGTGGGCGGCTCCCGGGTGGCCAAGGACGACCCCCGGCTGGAAGCCTACGGCACGGTAGACGAGCTGAACAGTTTTATCGGGCTGCTTTCCGACACCCACGGAGTGAGCGATCCCATGAAAACGGAACTCAAGCACATCCAGAACACCTTGTTCAACCTGGGCAGCCAACTGGCCAGCCTGCCGGAGGACATCGAGAAATACCGTATCCCCGTCGTTACCCAGTCGGACATCGAGGCGCTGGAGACTTCCATCGACCGGATGCAGGAATCGCTCGTTCCCCTGAAAAAATTCATCCTGCCGGGAGGCCACCCGAGTGTATCCCTGGCGCACGTAGCCCGCAGCGTATGCCGCCGCGCCGAACGCCGCACCGTTACCCTCTGCCATGCGGAAGGCGAGGCGGACTTGGATACCGCCTTGCGCTACCTCAACCGCCTGTCGGACTACCTGTTCGTGGCAGCTCGCTTCCTTGCCCACGAGCAGGGCATCCCCGAACGCTTCTGGGAATAACCCGGAGTTTCTCCGAAGGCTTTTTGCCATCGGACGGGGCAAACTCCTTTCAGTCGAAGCGGGCAAGCGAAAGCCCCGGGCGTAAACGCCCGGGGC
>DVLY01000028.1 GCA_018715295.1 Candidatus Merdimorpha stercoravium
GGCGTAAACGCCCGGGGCTTTCGCTTGCCCGCTTCGACTGCTGTGCTAAAACCGATACGCATAGATCCGGTCGAAATCCTGCCGCGGATCGACCGCATAGATCGTCTTCCGCTTCCCATCGACACCTACCACCCAGAGGTTTTTTCGGTCGAAACGATACGCACCCAACCCGCGCCCTGTCCAATCGTACACCTCGACCACCACATCCCGATCCTCACCCTGTACCAGAGCGGCCACATCCGTATGCGCATTGACCGCATAAACCCGGTCGGAGTCCGCAAAAAGCGCCACGTACGACACCCGGCTTCGGCTCGGATCGGGATCGAAGCTCTCCCGCCCGGGAGCCGGTTCGTCGCCCAAAGAAGCTACCTGACGAAAACGCCCGTCCTTTATCTCGTACAGCGCCAAAGTCTGCGTCTCCTGGTAAGCGATGGCCAAACGCGCCCCACTCGCAGCCACCCAAGCCGTATTTCGGCCAATGTTTTCCCGACCGCCAAACGGAAGGGTATATTCGTAAAAATCGGTCAGCGAATCCAGCACCTCGCCGCTGCGCAGATCGACCAAACGCAAGACATGCCGTCTGTGCGGCGCATCCTCGATAAAGGCCCCGACCAGCAAACTGTCCTCCACCACCACGCAGGCCATCTGGTAATTCGGATCGAACCCCCAGTCGCCGAACGAGCCCACCTTTACCAGTGCCGTATCCAGTGCCCGGTACAGTTCCATCGTCCGTTGCCCGCCCCGATACGTCCGTACGGAAAAAACATCTTCTCCTCCGGTAGGCATTGCGATCGGGCTGAGAAATTCATCCGGCCCCTCCCCGCGGCATCCCTGCGCATACCGAAAGTCGAAATCCGGCAACCCGTACACATAAAACACCGTATCTTCCAAGGTCTGCACCACCATCCGATCGCCCAAGGGGAAAAACTTAAGCGGACGGAATATCTCGTGGACCCAAAGGCTGTCCGCCGCCAGGACCTCCGGCGCCGGGAGTGCTCCGGAGGCCTTGCCTTCCCCGCCGCAGGCGCACAATCCCAGCACGCCCAGCAGCAAAAAGATCGCATTCGGTTTCATGCTTGCATGTCTATTGAAAAATTCCACAAGGGCATTCCCTCTAAAAGTCGTACGAAAAGGTATATACGTACTCGAAGTCTTTCTCCGGATTTATCGCATAGATCGTCTTGCGCGACTCACTCACGGCAAAAGGCAGCTGATAGAAACCATCGTAAAACGGCATGCGCAACCGGGCGAGCAGACGCCCATCCCAGGAATACACCCGAAACATCTTCTCCGAGGTGGCATTGTCGTTTTTCGCTTCCTCCTGCTCGAGGGGGCGTCCATCCTTGTCCAGGATAAAGACATAGTCCCGACACGCATACCCGCCTTCCCCGTAATAAAAGCGGATGTTCTCCAGGCTCGGCGTCTTCCACCGATCCCCGCCCGGAGGGTTTTCAGTATCCACCTTCAGGTAGTTTTTCACCGATTCCGGAAGCTCCGCATCGCCGACTTCCGCCACCAATTCGATCTTTCCTTGGGGGGATACCCGGTAAAATTCGATCCGGTCCATCAACTGATACGACACCACGAAATGTTCCCCATATCCCTGCAAAGAATGCCGGTTGAGCATCGTCGAAAGCGTGTACCCGATCCGGGTCGACTTTATGTAAGTCTTCAACCCGGGCAGACTGTCGGTTATCTTGCCCGAGCGCCCATTGTAGGCATACACCCCTAACTCCTTCGTATTCCAATCCTGCTTTTCGAGCATCACAATGCTGTCGTTGACCACCGAGAGGACCTCGCACGGACGCATGTTCACCCGATATTCCCACTTCTTTTCAAAGCCCTTGCGCGTCAGTTCGAACAGCCGCACGGTGCGTCCATAAATATCGTAGTAAGCAAACTCACTCCGGGAAGGACAACTAACCATCGACCCCATCAGGAAATCGTCAGGGCCTTGCCCGCGGATACCCTGCTTGTAAAGAAACCGGAAATCCGGCAACCCATACGCATAGAACACCGTATCGGTCTTTTCAGACAAGATCAGCGCTACGTCGCCCCTGACCGCTATCTGCTTCGGAGCGAGGATCTGCTCCACCGCGATCGAATCGGCCTGGAGCGTTATCGGTTCGGGAAGTTCTCCGGAGGCATTGCCTCCCCCGCCGCAGGCGTACAATCCCAGCACGCCCAGCAGCAAAAAGATCGCATTTGGTTTCATAGTGGTCGTTTTCCAGCGTTTGCAAGGTAAGAAAAATTCCCCTTGCTCCCCTCGATTTCCTGCCGTTTTTTTCAGCCAAAAGAATGCGCCTCAAAAACTCCCCGCACCCAAACAGCCCCCGCAGCGGAAAAACCCCGCCGGAGATATCAGAAGAATATGTACCTCAACATGAACAGCACGGCCAGCACATACATCGTAGGGGTAAGACGCTTGAAGTTGCCGCACAGCACATTGATAACGACATAACTTATCATGCCGAGCAGGATACCCTCGGAGATGGAGTAGGCCAGCGGCATCATGACCATGCAAATGAAAGCCGGGATCGACTCGGCGTAATCCTCCAACGGGATGTTGCGTATGGGGCTCAGCATGAACAGCCCCACGATCACCAGCACGGGAGCCGTCGCCGCCGAAGGGATTGCCAGGAACAGCGGACAGAAGAACAGTGCCACGAAGAAACAGCACGCCACCACGAACGACGTCAGCCCCGAACGTCCGCCCTGCGCCACGCCTGCGGCACTCTCGACATAGGTCGTGGTGGTCGACGTCCCGAAACAGGCTCCGGCTACGGTGGCCAGGGCATCGGACATGAACACCTGCTTGACACGCGGGATACGGCCCTGCGAATCGAACATGCCGACCTTGGTGCATACCCCCACCACGGAGCCGATCGTATCGAACATGTCGATAAAGAGAAACGTGAATACCACCACCATCATATCGAGCGAGAACACCTCGCTCCACTCGAACCGGCAGAATATGGGAGCTATCGAATGCGGTGCCGACATCAGGCCGTTGTAATGGGTGATGCCCATCGGGATGCCTATCACGGTGGTGAGCAGGATGCCGATGAGCAGGGCGCCGCGCACTTTCTTGACAACCAGGACCGAGGTGATCGCCAGACCGATCATGGCCAGCAACGGGGCGCCGCTCGTAATCTCGCCCAGCGAGACCAGCGTAGCGTCGTCGTGGGAAATGACCCCGGCATTCTGCAACCCGATAAAGGCGATGAAAAGTCCGATCCCGGCCCCGATAGCGTTCTTGAGCGAAGCGGGAATGGCATTCACGATGGCCTCGCGCAGATTCGTAAGCGTAAGTATGACGAAGATGATCCCTTCGAGGAACACAGCCGTCAGCGCGAACTGCCACGAATAGCCCATGCCCATACATACCGTAAACACGAAGAAAGCGTTGAGCCCCATCCCCGGAGCCAGACCGAACGGCAACTTGGCCCACAGCGACATCACGAGCGTACCCGTGATGGAGGCCAGCGCCGTTGCGGTGAACACCGCACCGGCAGGCATGCCCTCGAGCAGGCTGAACATACTGGGGTTCACCGCCAGAATGTACGACATGGTGAGGAAAGTCGTGATACCGGCCAGTATCTCCGTGCGCAGCGTAGTTACCGACGGATCGAATCCGAAAATCTTTTTCAGCATATTTTTACAGCCTTCGCAGCCGTTCCCTGGACATCCCCGGGGAAAAACGACCGTCCTTTCATCTTTTTTATTCTTTTTTGTATCCACGCCCCCCTGAAAAGAAAAACGGAGGGAAGGCACTTATTTTCCCTCTTTGGAGAACTTGCTGCGCAGGCGCAGTGCCGTAATCACCCGCTTGGTGTACAACGGGAAATCCTTCTCCAGGATCCATCCCGTATAGCCCGGATCGTTCTCCAGCACCGGGGCTACCTTGCAGCCCTTGTACTTGCCGAAAGTGAAGATCTCGTCCCCGTCGGCATCGTACCCGATAAACCCGGCAAAATCCGCTGTACGGCGCTGGGCGGAATATTCCGAAAGGGCATGCACATCGTTGGGCAGGTCGGGATAGCGGTCGAGTTGCGATTTGAGCACCTCGTAGGTAGCCAGGGTATCGGCCTGGGCTCCGTGCGCCCCTTCGAGTTCCGCCCCGCAATAAAACTTGTAGGCCGCCGAAAGGGTGCGCGGCTCTTTCTTGTAAAAAATGGCCTGTACGTCCACTGCCACCCGGTGTCCCATATCGAAATCGATCCCCGCGCGCAAGAGCTCCTCGGCCAGCATCGGGATGTCGAACCGGTTGGAATTGTACCCCGCCAGGTCCGAGTCTCGTATCATCTCATAGATCACAGGGGCTATCTGCTCGAAACGCGGGGCATCCTTCACCTTTTCGTCGGTAATGCCGTGGATGTCGGAAACAGCCTTGGGAATGGGCCGACCGGGATTGACCAGCCAGGTCCTCACCTGGCGGCTCGAGTCGGGCGAGACCTTGCACACCGATATTTCCACGATCCGATCCCGTGCAATGTCGATACCCGTGGTTTCCAGATCGAAAAAGCACAACGGGCGATTCAGTTTGAGTTCCATCTGTACGATTCTCTATGTTTTGTGTCGATGTAATTTCCTTCTCTCCCCCCCTCTTTCCTCCGCCTCTGCCATGAGCACGGCCGGAGAAGCCGGGCAAATACGGTTTCCTCTTAAAAAAGCCCCGAAATCTTTCCCTGCGAGTCGATATCCATGCCCAGGGCCGCCGGTGCAGCCGGAAGGCCCGGCATCCGCATCACATCCCCGGCGATCGGCACCACAAAGCCCGCTCCGGCGGCGAACTCCACGTCCCGCACATGGAGGGTAAACCCTTCGGGCGCCCCCACCACCGCCGGATCGTCGGAGAACGACTTCTGGGTCTTGGCCATGCAGACCGCCAGCGAAGAAAGTCCCAAGCGATCCGCCAGTTGCAATTTCCGCTGGGCCGCAGAAGCGTATTCCACCTCGCCCGCCCTGTATATCCGCCGGGCGATCGTCCGGATTTTCTCTTGCAACGGCATCTCCAGCGGGTACAAGGGGCGCAGGACCCCGTCGCCCTGCTCCGCCGCCTCGACCACCGCCCGCGCCAAATCCTCGCAGCCCCGGCCTCCCTCGGCCCAGGCACGGGAGCGCTCCGCCCGGATGCCCCGAGCCGCACACAAGCGCTCCACCGCCTGCAACTCCTCCTCGGTATCCGTATCGAAAACATTGAGCGCCACCACCGCCGGAACGCCGAAAGCAGCCGCATTGTCCAGATGGCGGGCCAAATTGGGGAAACCGCGCTGCACGGCTTCCGCATCCGGTTTTTTCAACTCCTGTGCCGACACTCCGCCGTGATACTTCAACGCGCGCACCGTAGCTACCACCACCCAAAGACGGGGAGCGATGCCTCCTGCACGGCACTTGATGTCCATAAACTTCTCCGCTCCCATATCCGAGCCGAACCCGGCCTCGGTTACGGCATAATCGGCCAACGACATAGCCATCCGGGTGGCCAACAGGCTGTTGGTCCCCTGGGCGATGTTGGCGAAAGGTCCTCCGTGGATCAGCACGGGCGAACCTCCGAGGGTCTGCACCAGGTTGGGCTTGATCGCTTCCTTGAGCAAGACGGCCATCGCCCCCACCCCGCCCGTTTCCCGGGCATATACCGCGCGGCCGTCCCGCCTAAACCCGACCAGGATATTACCCAGGCGTTGTTTCAGGTCGTCGATCCCGCTGCACAGGCACAGGATGGCCATCACCTCCGAAGCGGGGGTGATCATAAACCCTTCCTGACGGGGCACCCCGTTGCCCGTGCCGCCCAGTCCGACGATCACTTCGCGCAGCACGCGGTCGTTCATGTCCATCACCCGCCGGAAAAGCACCGTGCGCGGATCGAGGCCCAGACCTCCGGTTTTCGATTGGATATCGTTGTCTATCAGGGCCGAAAGCAGATTGTTTGCCTTTTCCACCGCCGAAAAATCGCCGGTGAAATGCAGGTTGATGTCCTCCATCGGCAGCACCTGGGAATACCCTCCCCCGGCGGCGCCTCCCTTCAGCCCGAAAACCGGTCCCAGCGAGGGTTCCCGCAGGGCGGCTACGGCGCGCTTCCCGATGCGGTTCAGTCCGTCGGTCAGCCCGATCGAGACGGTCGTTTTGCCTTCCCCGCCCGGAGTGGGCGACAGGGCCGTGACCAACACCAGACGGCTGCGCGAGGCTCTTTGCGCATCGATGCGGGAAAGGGGCAACTTGGCAACGTACCGTCCATAGGGTTCGAGCTCCGCAGCCGGGACGGAGAGCTTTCCGGCGATCTCCGCAATGGGGAGCAGGCGGGCTTGCTGTGCGATCTCCAGGTCTGTTTTCATCTCTTTTTCTGCGGTTTAATCCCGGAGCGTTCCTCCGGTTGCTTTTCACACAAAAATACTTCTTTTGCCCGAAGCCACCGCATGGTCTTTCCGGAAAAAAACAGGGGGAAAAAAGCGGCGGGCAAGCGGGAGCGGCGGGGCCAATGGCCCCGCCG
>DVLY01000003.1 GCA_018715295.1 Candidatus Merdimorpha stercoravium
TTCGGCGTAAAGATCGATTTTTTGCCTTTTTCCCATGTGGAAGGTGTCGATGCTTCGGCGGTACGCAAGCAAAAGATCGACTTGAAGAACTATACGGCACTGATCCTCAATAGTAAAAATGCGGTCGATCATTACTTCCGCATTGCCGAGGAGATGCGTTACAAGGTGCCCGACACCCTGAAGTATTTCTGCCAGACGGAGGCCATTGCCTACTACCTGCAGAAGTACGTGGTGTACCGCAAGCGCAAGATTTATATCGGTGGGAAAACGTTCGACGATGTGGTGAAGGTCATCCGCAAGCACCGCACCGAGACATTCCTGATGCCGACCTCGGACAGCCTGCGTCCGGAGATTCCCGCGGCACTCGACGAATTGGGGATCAAGTGGGATCGGGTCATCCTTTACAACAACGTTTATTCCGACCTTTCCGGCTTGAAAGACAAGAAGTACGATGTGATGGCCTTTTTCACCCCGGCCGGTATCAAGTCGATGTTCCACAACTTCCCCGACTTCCAGCAAGGCGATACCCGTATCGCTACCTTTGGGGTATCGACTTTCCGCGAAGCCGAAGGTTCGGGACTGACGGTGGACATCAAGGCACCTTCGCCCGAGGCTCCTTCGATGGCAATGGCGCTGCAGGAATACATCAAAACCAACAACAAGCAATAATCGGGACTTCGGAAGGGAAGTGCGGACAGTTCCGTTTCTGAATGCCTGTCTTTCGACCTCGGCAATCGTCGGCCGCCCCGAAGGGGCGGCCGACGATTGTTTTTGTCCGTCAGCAAAGTCGTGCTTTTGAGACAGGAGGTGCCTGGGCAACCCCTCGGGGAAAAACTTCGTCCTCTCCCTTCGTCTTTGCGCTCGGCTTTTTTCCTATCTTTACCCGCCGGAAAATCCTGTCCGCAATGTCCTCCAACGATACGGTACAAAGCGGTGGAAGATAAGACGGTAAACGATAAAACTTATAAAATATGCTGCTGATATACCGCGACATGCCTTTAGCCGGGATCCTCGAAGACCATCCCTTTCTCATGCCGGTGCTCGACCGTTTCGGCATTCCGCTCGGCTTGGGTGATCGTACCGTAGAACAGGTATGCACCCGGCAGGGCATCGACACCGGTTTTTTCCTGATGGTGCTCAACACTTTTCTCAACGAAGGGTATTTCCCGCAGGAGCAGTTCGCGGCCTTTCACGCCGAACAGATCGTCGATTACCTGAGCAAGACCCATGCGTATTACCGCCGGTTTCAGCTGCCCAACATCGAGCGGCACTTGACGGGCTTCGTCGCTTCGGGACGAGGGGAAAACCCCGCGCTCGCGCTGGTGGGCGATGCGTTTTCCAAGGCAAAGGCGCGCCTCTGCGAGCGGATGGAGCGGGACGAGGACGAGTTTTTCCCCTATGTGCTCCGTCTGTGCCGTTCCGTTTCCCAAGCCGATCTGCGTCCGATGTCGCCCGTGCAGGAAAGTGCGGCGGATCAAGAATACGGATGGGAACAGTTGCGCGACATAAAGAGCGTGCTGGTGCGGCATTTGCGGGGGACGTACGACCCGAACCTGTGTTACGCCGTATTGTTTGCCGTTTCGACTTTTGAAAAAGACATGCGCCTGCACGAGCGGATCCGCCACCGGATACTCATCCCGATGGTTCATGCGATGGAACGCGGGGGCAAAAATACCGTACGAGACGATGCGTAGGATCCGTCGGGTAGCCATCTGTTGCCGCGATACGCTGCGGGCCGGGGGATTGCGAAACCTGTTGGTTTCGTATTTCCCTCCGATGGAGATCGACCTGTACGCCACCTCGGGCGAATGGGTGCGGCACGAGGACTACGATATGTATTTCGTCGAAGAGGAAGCGATGGGTTCCTTTGCGGGCATCGTTGCGCGGAAACTCGTCCGCTTGTCTTTAGGTGCGGGCCAAGGGGAGGAGGGAGAATGCCTGCTCGATACTTCTGCCGATCAGCACCGTATGGTCGAGGTGATAAAAGGCTTCTTTGGCCGACACGATTCCACAGGAGAGGGTGAGGAAAATAAGAATCTTACACCCCGGGAAATACAGGTCTTGCGTCTGGTCGTTTCGGGGGCTATCAACAAAGAGATCGCCGAGCGGTTGTCCATCAGTTTCAACACCGTGCTCACCCATCGTAAAAACATCTCGGCCAAAACGGGGATCAAGACCGTATCGGGACTTACATTTTATGCGCTGCTCAACGGGTACGTCTCACCCGCCGAGATCGGGATGCAGTAGGGTATCCCGGGGGCGGCTTTCCTGTCGTCGTTTTTTTCAAAAGAAGAGTACCCTGCAGGAAATCCATCGGGGCATGCCCGGTCGGCCCGTACAAGCAGAAGATTTTTGCGAAAGAAAGTGCGTTTGTGCAGCAAGGAGGGCGCTTTTATCCTTCGCAGGGCTGGATTTCGACCTCCGGGGAGCAGGCGAGGGGACGCAGTCCGAGAACCTGTTCGCAGAACGAGAAAACAGCCTCTTCCACGGCCGGGATGTCCTTGGATACGATACCGCTGGCCATCGGGTGTACTCCTACCTCGGGAAGTTCCATGTACACGTTTTCCTGGGGAGGGGTGCCGAGTTCGGAAACCATTTTCCGGATACGGCTTACGCGAACCGTACCGTCCTGGTGCTGCCGATCCTTGTAGTAGGCCAGGGTAAGGCTCGGGGCGGTAACCCGCTGGAAGGTCCGACGGGTCATCGTGGCTTCGACCAGCGATTGCAACTCTACGGCCGATTCCAGGCGGGCGCCTTCGCTCCAGGCTTCCGGATGGTACGAGTCGGGATCGACGGGCATGTATTTCCCGCCCATCACCGCCCGGGCTATTTGCAGGCCCCAAGGACCGTTGATCAGGCCGATGCCGCGGTTGGCCGGGAGAATGTTCGGCGAGATGTTGATCAGGGCGTGGATTTTTTCCGGGTAGGTCGCAGCCAGGGTCAGGGCGAGGGTGCCGCCGGTGGAGGTACTCATCACGATCACTTTCTCCCCCAGTTTTTCCGCTACGGCCAGGGCATTCTTGGCACTTTCCCACAGGCAGTCCGCCGTCATGTCCAGCAGCGGCTCGGGCGTATCCAGGCCGTGCGCACACAGACGGGGTGCATACAGGTTGACTCCGTAACGGGCTGCAAAGTCGGTGGTAACCGGTTCGCCCTCCTGACGCGAGGCGCTGTATCCGTGCAGGTACAACAGGACGTATTCGGTGCGCTCCAGCGAGTCGCCCTGCCAGAAGATCCGGCCTTCGTTGTCTTTTTTTACGTTGCCCGCAGCTTTTTCGGCGCGGGAAAGGCTGTCCTGAATCGCCTCCAGCGACCCGGGTACGGTGGGGAATTCCGTGGAAAGCACGGGAGGCGCGGTGCGCGGGCCGGCGAGATAGACGACAACCAGGGCGAGAAGCACTACGCCCACGGTCGAGAGGATGCGGCGGGAGCTTGTTTTCATGGTCGGTTTTTTCGGTTTAAGGAAAGGGGTTATTGTTTGTATTCGTTTTCAAATACGGTGTCGCGGGCCAGTTTCTCGGCATCGGCTGTAGCAGCGGCAACGGCCATGGCGTCGCAGCGTTCGTTTTCCGGGTGTTCGTTGTGCCCCTTTATCCAGTGGAAGACGATGTGTTGGCCTCGGGCGGCGCGCAGGTAACGCATCCACAGGTCGGGGTTCTTTTTCCCGGCGAAGTTTTTTTTGACCCAACCCTCGAGCCAACCTTTGCTCACGGCGTCCACCACGTAGCGGGAGTCCGAATAGATGTGCACCTGATGGCCGGAGGTTTGCAACTTTTCCAGTGCGACGATCACCGCCAGAAGTTCCATCCGGTTGTTGGTCGTCAGGCGGAATCCCTGTTGGAACGTTTTTTCGTAGTTCGTGCCGTGCACCCGCATCACGATACCGTAGCCGCCGGGACCGGGGTTGCCCCGCGAGGAGCCGTCGGTGTAGATGTCTATTCGCATATTTCGTTTTTTCGGTCTATTTCCTCCCGCCAACGGGCAAAGGCTTTGTCCATCCGGCTTTTTACGGTGGCCAGTTCGGGCACTTCGTGTCCGGTCCACAAAAAGATGAAAGCGAACCGATGGGGGTATCCTCCGACGTATCGGTGGCGTGCAGTGCGGTAAACTTCGCGCATCAGGCGTTTGATCCGGTTGCGATCCACCGCGTGCCGGTAGTATTTTTTCGGTACGAAAAAGGCGGCCAAGGGATTTCCTTCGCCGGGCGTCTCGCTCCAGAGGATGCGCAGCGGCGGCGCGGCTACGCTCTTTCGTCCGGAGAAGATTTCGCGGATCTGTTTGGAACTTTTCAGCCGTTGGTTTTTGCCCAGGGTGGCGCGCATCGGGTCGGTGTTTTTTGTTAGGGCAAAGATACGCAAAGCCGAGCGCAAAGACGAAGGGGGAGAACGAAGTTTTTCCCCGAGGGGTTGCCCAGGCACCTCCTGTCTTATGGAAAGATGGCGGCGGTGTCGTTTATTCTTGGCTTTATCCGCTGGGAAGAAACCAAAAAATGAGTAAATTTGCCACAACTCAAAATCCATAGTAAAAATCCACAAACAAATGAAAAAATTTTTTTGCACCATGATCCTCTCTGCCGTCTTGGCAGCAGGGTTTACGTCCTGTTCGAAGGAGGACGATCCGGATATCCCGGCCATCGCCGGGATCGAAAATGCGGAAGACAACCTTTCGATGGCTGTCGGAGAAAGCATCACCTTCACCGCATCGGTAACCCCTACCGAGCAGACCGAATACCTGTGGACGCTCGACGGGGAGGAAGTATCCACCGAGTTGGCGTACACCTTTGCCCCCAAGCAGACCGGGGAGTACGTCCTGAAATTTACCGCCACGAACGTTTCCGGTACCGATTCGCGTGAATTTACCGTAAGTGTGGTGTTGTACAAGGGCGGATTTTTCGTCATCAACGAAGGTTCGTTCGGTCGGACGATGGGTTCGGTCGATTATTTTGCCGACGCATCCACCCGTACTCCGCACGTGTACCAGACGGCCAACCCGGGAAAAGAACTGGGTAATACGACCGATTTCGGTACAAAATGGAACGGAAACTATTACTTCGTCTCCAAGCAGGACCGCACCCTGGTCAAGGCCTCGGCGACCGATTTTGTCGATGGCGGTGAGTATTCCGCTGCGGTAGCCGGTTCGGAGGCTGATGGGCGTTCCTTTGCCGGTATCGACGAAAACTACGGGGTGTACACGACCTCCAACGGGGCTTACGTGGTCGACCTCAACACGTTCAAGTCGGTATCTTACCTGGAGGGCTCGCGGGGCGTAGGATCTACCGGTATGTCGGCCCAGTGCGGGGGTGCGATCACGGCTGGCGATTACATCTTTGTCATCAATGTCAAGGACGGCGTGTATGTGTACTCCAAAGCCGATCGTTCGCTGGTCCGCAGCGAAGTGATCTGCCCGGCGCACATCGGTTTCGTACAGTCTAAGGACGGCAACATCTGGGCTTCGGACGGCCCTTCGCTCTACTGCATCGATCCCAAGACTCTGGCCGTAACCAAGACCGACCTTCCCAACGGCCTTGAAGTCTATACCGACCAGTGGGCGTGGAAGCCGGCTATGTTCGATGCTTCCGCCACGGAAAACGTCTTGTACTTTGCCAGTGCAGGGAATAACTATGCCGTACAGAATATCTATCGTTATCAGATCGGCGACGCTTCGTCGCTCGCCCAGCCGTTTGCCTCGGGGGGTGCGAACGATTACCTCTACGGCGGCGGTTTCCGGGTCGATCCCGTGAGCGGCGATTTGGTAGCCACTTTCGTGGGAGTTAGCTGGGGAGACAACCAGAACAAACTGGTGGTATTCGACGGAAAGACCGGCGCTGAGAAATCGCGTTTGGAGTATCAGGAGTACCTCTTCCCCGCCATGGTTCTGTTCAACTGATCTCTTCGGGAAAAAGAAAACAACGGGAAGGGCGGCGTTTTTCCTCCCGCCCATCGATCGGCCCGTACCAACTTGTTGGTACGGGCCGATCGGCTTTTAGCCGATATTGGGGATTGCTCTCCGGGGAAGGGTGGGCTACTTTTGCCCACGTAATCGAAAAAAACTGGAACACACCCATGAAAACCCTCAAACAGATCGCCGTGTGGTCTTTCGCGGCGTTTATGCTGCTTGCAGCAGCCTCCTGCAAAAACTCTTCACAGCCGGCCTCGGAACCCGTTTCGATGGCCGCCTCCGGCGATACGCTCACCATCGACGAGGTCCTATCCCGGGCGGATTCGCTGGTGGGACAGGCCGTCGTCTTGGAAGGAGTCTGCACCCATATCTGCGAACACGGCGGACAGAAAATCTTCCTGATGGGATCGGACGATACGCAGATGCTGCGCGTGGAAGCCTCCAAGCAGCTCGGGTCCTTCCCCAAAGAAACGGTCAATAGCATCGTGGCGGTCGAAGGCGTGATCGTCGAGGACCGTATCGACGAGGCATACCTGCGCCAATGGGAGCAGCAGCTTGAGGCTGCCTCTCAGTCTTCCACCCAGGGGCATGCGACCCAGCAGGAGTGCAGTGTCGAACAACAGGCACGGGGCGAATCCGCCACCGCTACCGCCCGGGCGCGCATCGAAAACTACCGCCGGAAGATCGCTCAGCGCAAGCAAGAGCAGGGCAAGGACTATCTATCGTTCTATCACGCCGAAGCCTCCGCATACCGGATCAAATAACCGCCGCTTTTCCCCTTCTTCTTTGCGAAAGGGATCTTTTTTCCGTGCGAGCATTCCACCCGGTTTTGGGTGCAGGGGAAACAGGTCTTCGGCAGCGGAAAGAGAGGGGATACCCTTAAAAAATGAGTGAAAAAACCACACGAATGGGGCGCGTGCGCCGGGTGAGCCGCTGGTTGCACCGCGATCTGTCCTATCTTTTCGCCGGGGCGCTGCTGGTCTATGCCATCTCCGGGATTTGCCTGAACCACAAGCGGGACTTCAACTCGGATTACAGCATTCGCCTGACCGAATACACCCTGGAGAGCCCCTTGCCTGCCGAGAAGGATGGATGGGACAAGGACTATGTACTGGGGCTGCTCGAGCCTTTGGGTGAACGGGAGAACTACACCCAGCATTACTTTCCCGACGAGCATACCGTAAAGGTGTTCCTCAAGGGTGGGTCGTCCCTCCAGGCGGATATTCGCAGCGGGCAGGCCCGGTACGAGTCCTTGCGCAAACGTCCGCTTCTCCCGGCACTCAATCGTTTGCATTACAACCCTTCGCGCGCCTGGACGATCTTTTCCGATGTGTTTGCCGTGGCGCTGCTGGTGATCACTTTGACGGGCATCGTCATGGTCAAGGGCCCCAAGGGGCTTTGGGGTCGCGGGGGAGTGGAGTTGCTCGTGGGGATAGCCGTCCCGCTGACGCTTTTCTTGCTTTTGTAACCCGGTTTAAGGAAAGAGAAAACAGGTCATTATTGGTTTTTAGAATTTTGTGAACGACGGAGCGTTCGCCGTGGGAGGCTTCCCGGGGCGAACGCTCTTTTTTTGGGGGGAACATTTCCCCGGGTGCGGGAGGGAAAAGCGGCGGGCTTTCCGTAGGCCGGAACCGTCCCGATGCGTATCTTTGCCCCTGCGATGAAAATGACGGTAACAGATAGGGAGAAAAGTGCGGCTGAGTGCACCACGGCGATGGGAATCCTGTGGTCGCTGTGCCTGGCGCATTTGTGCAACGATGCATTCCAGTCGGTCATTCCGGCGGTGTATCCCCTTTTGAAGGATAACCTGGCCCTTACCTTTGCCCAGGTGGGGATGATCACCCTGGTGTATCAGATCTGCGCTTCGGTGTTCCAGCCGGTTTTCGGAGTGGTGTTCGACAAACGTCCCAGCGTGTGGTATTTGCCCTTGAGTTCGCTTTCTACGGCGGCAGGCCTGTTCCTGTTGGCGTACGCCGGGTCGTTCCCGGTGGTATTGGTGGCGGTGGCGCTGGTAGGGTTGGGCTCATCGGTGCTGCATCCCGAGGCCTCGCGGATGACGCATTTCGCTTCCGGAGGACGGCATGGCCTGGCGCAGTCCATCTTTCAGGTGGGAGGCAATCTGGGCAGTTCGTTCGGGCCGTTGTTGGCGGCGCTGATCATTGCTCCTTACGGTCAGCACTACATCGTGGTATTCGCCGGGGCGGCTCTGGTGGCGATGCTGCTCAAGCGGCCGCTGGTACGGTGGTACGGGCAGGTGATCGCGGGAAGGCGGCAGAGGGAGAAACTCCGGGTCGAACTCCCCCGAAGCGGCTTTTCGCGCGGGAAGATCGTGTTTTCCTTCTCGGTGCTGTTGCTGCTGGTCTTTTCCAAGTACGTGTATATGGCTTGCCTGACCAATTTCTACACGTTTTACCTGATGGACAAGTTTGATGTAACGGCGCGTCAGTCGCAGTTTTACCTCTTCGCTTTCCTCTTTTCCGTAGCGTTGGGGACGCTGTTCGGCGGGCCGGTGGGCGACCGCTTCGGGCGGAAATTCGTCATTTGGGCTTCGATCCTCGGGGCGGCGCCGTTCGCCTTATGGATGCCCTATGCGGGGCTGGCGGATACGTGCGTGCTGAGCGTGGTGATCGGTCTGGTGCTGTCTTCCGCTTTTTCGGCGATACTGGTCTATGCGCAGGAACTTCTGCCGACGAAACTGGGGCTGGTTTCCGGTTTCTTTTTCGGGGTGATGTTCGGTATCGGGGGTATTGCGGCAGCGGTGCTGGGGCAGATGGCCGATACGCGCGGGATCGAGGAGGTTTTCCGGATATGTTCCTACTTGCCTTTGCTGGGTTTCGTGGCGTTTCTTCTGCCGGACGAGCGCCGTGGGCGGGAAGTTCGCGCGGGCCGATAAGGGGCGGGGCAAGCGAGCGTGCAAGCAAAAAAGCCGGGGGCATTGCCCCCGGCTTTTTTGCTTGCACGCACCCCAGCACTCAATCCAGGTCGAGCTGGACTTTGGCCACGTGTTCGGTATCGTAGGCGTGGCGAGCCAGTTTGTCGCGCACGTCGGCGAATGCGTTGAGCGTGTACTGGATCTCCTCCTTGGTGTGGTAGTTGGTGGGGATCAGGCGCAGCAGGATGAGTCCCTTGGGGATTACCGGCGGGATCACGATCGAGCAGAAGATGCGGTAGTTTTCACGCATGTCGGCCACCACCTGCGAAGCCTCCTCCAGCGAACCTTTCATGTAAACCGGCGTTACGCACGAGGTCAAATCGCCGATGTCGAAGCCGCGTTCGCGCAGGCCGTTCTGGAGCATGTGGACGTTTTCCCACAGTTTTTCGCGCAGTTCCGGATGGGTGCGGATGATCTCCAGGCGTTTGAGGGCGCCCAGGACATTGACCATCGGCAGGGATTTGGCGAAGATCTGCGAACGCATGTTGTAGCGCAGGTGAACGATGATCTGTTTGTCGTCCGTAGCGACGAAACCTCCGGTGGAAGCCATCGACTTGGCGAACGTAGCACAGTAAACATCCACTTCCTTCACGCAGTTCTGCTCGGCGTGCGTACCGTCTCCGTTGGGACCCTGTGTACCGAATCCGTGTGCGTCGTCGATCAACAGGCGGAAGTTGAATTTCTTTTTCAGGTCGGCGATCTCGCGCACCTTGCCCTGCATGCCGCGCATGCCGAACACGCCTTCGGTAACCACCAGGATACCGCCGCCCAGTTCGTTGGCCTTCCGGGTGGCTACTTCCAGTTTCTTTTCGCAGTCCTTGGGGTCGTTGTGGCGGAATTTCAGGCGTTCGGCATCCGTCATGCGGATGGCGTCCATGATCGAAGCGTGGCAGTCGGCGTCGTACACTACCACGTCGTGGCGGTCCAGCAGGCAGTCGATGGCCGACATGATGCCCTGGTAACCGTAGTTGATCACGCAACCGTATTTCTTGTGGACAAACTCGGCCAGTTCCTGCTCCAGTTGTTTGTGGTATTTGGTCTGTCCGGACATCACGCGCGCGCCCATCGGGTAGGCCATGCCGTATTTGGCGGCGGCTTCCGCGTCGGCTTTGCGCACCTCGGGATGGTTGGCCAGTCCGAGGTAGTTGTTCAGGCTCCAGCACAGCACTTCCTTGCCGTGGAACATCATGCGGGAACCGATCTCGCCTTCCAGCTCGGGGAACAGGTAATAGCCCTCGCCCTGTTCGTGCCACATTTCCAGCGGGCCGGGTTTGCCTTTGATCTTGTCGAATAAATCTACCATTGCCATAATTTGATAAGTCGTGTTGAAAAGGGCGCAGTACGCCCCGGGTTGATTTTCGTTATGAGTTTTCTATCTTGTCGAATTGCTTTTTGAACATCCGGTCCAGGAAACGGTCCGGCAGCACATGGATGGCCAGCCAGAACATCCAGCGGGAAGGGGCGATCAGGTAACGCGAGTCGGGCTTGGTCTTGGTGTAAGCCTTCAGGATGAGTTGGGCTACCTTTTCGGCCGGAAGGGCGTTGTGCTCCATCTGCTCGACGCCTTTGTCGATCTTTTGGAACAGAACGGCATAGTCCGTATCCTGGTATTTGTACACCCCGTCCTTGGATTTGTTTTTGTTCCAGATCTCGGTCTGGATGGGGCCCGGTTCGATGATGATCACGTCGATCCCGTAGCGCATCAGTTCGCGCCGCATGGCATCCGAGATGGCTTCTACCGCATGTTTGGTGGCAGCATACGGTCCCAGGTAAGGGCGTACCGCACGTCCGGCTCCCGAGGAGATGTTGACGATCTTGGTCTGTACCGTCCGGTTGGCCGAGGAGATCTTCAACAGGGGGAAAAACGCCTGCGAGACACGCAGCATGCCGAGCGTATTGACATCGTAGATGTACTTCATGTACTCGATCGATACGTGCATGATGGCGTCTCCGCCCGAGATACCGCCGTTGTTGACCAGCAGCTGGATGCCTTGTGCACCGACCAGTTGCCCTACGCGGGCCGCTTCGGCGGCGATGGCCTGGTCGTCCGTCAGGTCGAAGAAGAGCGGTTCGTAGCTGTCGCCCAATTCTTCCTTGAGCCGAAGGGCGTCTTCTTTCTTGCGGACGCTCCCGAATACTTTGAAACCGGCCTTGGCCAGTTCCCGCGCGGTGGCAAGCCCTATGCCGGAACTTACTCCCGTGATGACTGCGTTTTTCATCATGGCGGTCTAACTTTTGTTTTTCGGTTGAACGATGCCCCGGATTACAGCAGGGTGGGGCTTACCCCGTAGGTGTTTTTCAACTCCAGCAGGAAGTCCTTCACTACCGGGGTGAAACCGTTGAGCCATTCCTGCGCCTGCATCCAGCGGTCGTCGAACACCTTGGTCATGTAGCGTTCGCCGTGGTCGGGCAACAGCACTACCGGTACGGCATCCGCAGGCAGGTGTTCCAGTTCCTTGATGACGGCTGCCAGAGCCGCTCCGCTGGAATATCCGCACATAAGCCCTTCGACCAAGGGGAGCATCCGGGCGACATGCGCGCTCTCGAAGTCGTTTACTTTGACGAAACGGTCGATCACCGAGAAGTCCGTGGCCGTAGGGATCATGTTTTTCCCCACGCCTTCCATGCGGTAGGGCTGGAGTTCGTTGGGGTCGATGATGCCCGTCTCCTTGTATTTTTTCAGGATGCTTCCTACGGCATCCACGCCGATGACTTCCACGGCAGGGTTCTGCTCCTTGAGGTATTTTCCGATCCCGGAAACGGTACCGCCCGTGCCGGAGCAGGCAAAGAAGTGGGTAACTTTCCCGTTGGTCTGTTTCCAGATTTCAGGGCCGGCCGTCAGGTAGTACGACTCGGCGTTTTTGGGGTTGAAATACTGGTTGATGTAGATCGATCCGGGGTGTTCCTTGGCCAGGCGGGCACCGGTGGAGTAATACGAATCGGGGTGCTCCGGCGGGACGTTGGCCGGGCAGACGTGTACTTCGGCGCCCATGGCGCGCAGCACGTTCAGTTTTTCCTGGGCGCATTTGGAATTGACGGCCACGATACACTTGTATCCTTTGATGGCGCATATCATGGCAATGCTGTATCCGGTATTGCCCGAAGTGGTTTCCACGATGGTCGCTCCGGGGCGGAGTTCGCCGCGGCGTTCGGCTTCTTCGATAATGTGCAACGCGATGCGGTCCTTCATGGAATGGCCGGGGTTGTACGATTCGACTTTTGCGTAGATTTTTATCGGGGAAGCGTGAAAAAACTTGTCCAAAGGTATCATCGGAGTGTTGCCGATGGTCTTCAGAAGAGTGGTCGGTTGGTCATTAAGGCTCATGATCTTACTATTAAGTCACAGACTGTTTGTTTTTTAAGTCTTTATTAAGACTTTTCCGAAAAGCACCGCAATTTAGTCAAATAAAACGGGATGACCTAACAGCCGGGCGATAAATTCGTTTTATGTTTCATAAAAAACGCACGGGGCCTCGCGGAGGCCCCGTGCGTTTGGTTTTCCGAAGGAAAAGAAATATTAAAACTTATAGGCGAAGTTTACCGTGTAGTTCACCGTTCTGCGTCGGTAGACGCCGTTCTCGTACTGGCATTGGAGATTGACCTCGGCGCAAAGGGCATAGTGCGGGCCGTCCAGGGCGTAAAGCCGCAGGGGATAGTTGATGGCGAAGTTGTTGCTGCTGATGGTTTGTCGGAAATCCGTTTGCCCGTTGTTCCATTCGGAGCGCGTATCTTCCCGCACGTATCCCAGGACAGCCCCTACTTTCAGAAAGCGGAACCAGCGCCCCAGGGGAGTAACGATCAGCCCGGCGCCCGCCCCGTAGCGGGTGGTGAGGTAGTCATAGACTGTCAGCTCCTCCGGCATGTCGGTGCGGGTGATAAAGGAAAGGAACAGGTACCCTTCCGCCGCCAGGAAGTCGTTGAACTGCCGCCCGTAGGTGATCCCGAAGATCGGCCCGAAATACCGGAAAGACCCCACGAAGTTTCCTTGGTCCGAATCGGGGATCGAGTGGTAAATCCCGTAGTCGGTAGGAAACAGACCTACGTGTGCCATGAGGTAATTTTTCCGGACAGGCTCGTCCCCGGCGCGTTCCGGGGCGGCTTGGAGCGATAGCAGGGAGAATAGGAGCAACCAGAGGAGCAGGAGGCGTTTCATAGGAAAAAAAGTTGTCGTTGGTTAGCTGCGGACAAGGTAAGGATGTTTTTTGATAACGGAAAGGGGACTTTAGGAAAAATTTAGCGGGATC
>DVLY01000029.1 GCA_018715295.1 Candidatus Merdimorpha stercoravium
AAACCTTTGCCCGTTCGGGAAAAATCCCTATTTTTGCTTGTTCCCTTCCGCAAGGAATCCGCGAGGAACACACACGAGAAAACAGCATGGAACATTTCGTCGCATCGGCCCGCAAATACCGTCCCCGCACCTTCGAGGAAGTCGTCGGCCAACCGCACGTAGCCGCCACGCTCCGCAACGCCATCGAGCACAACCAACTGGCGCAGGCGCTGCTGTTCTGCGGTCCGCGGGGCGTGGGCAAGACCACCTGCGCCCGCATCCTGGCACGGGAGATCAACCGCCGCACGATGCCCGACGCCGCCCCGGACGAGGATTTCGCCTTCAACATCCACGAGCTCGACGCCGCCTCGAACAACTCGGTCGAGGACATCCGCGCCCTGATCGACCAAGTGCGCTTCGCCCCCCAGATGGGCCGGTACAAAGTGTACATCATCGACGAGGTGCACATGCTCTCCCAGGCCGCCTTCAATGCCTTTCTCAAAACGCTCGAAGAGCCCCCTGCGCATGCCATCTTCATCCTGGCCACCACCGAAAAGCACAAGATCATCCCCACCATCCTCTCGCGCTGCCAGATCTACGACTTCAAACTCATCTCGGTAGCCGACATCCGCGAGCACCTGGCGCGCATCGCCGCCGACCAGGGCATCCAGGCCGAACCCGAAGCCCTGCACATCATCGCCCAGAAAGCCGAAGGCGCCCTGCGCGATGCCCTGTCCATCTTCGACCGCGTAGTGTGCTTCTGCGGGGATCATCTCACGGCGGAAAAAGTAGCCGAAACGCTCAACGTACTGGATTACCAGACATACTTCCAGCTCACCGATGCCCTGCTCTCGGCCGACATCCCCTCCGCCATGCTCCAAACGGACGCCATCGCGCAAAACGGATTCGACCTGCAGTACATGCTCTCCGGACTGGCCTCGCACCTGCGCGACCTGCTGCTGTCGAAAAACCCCTCCACCCTGGCCCTGCTCACCGTCCCGGACCCCATCAAGGACCGTTACCGGGAGCAAGCCGCCCGTCTGGATGCCGACACCGCCGTCCAAGCGCTCTCCCTGCTGGCCAAAGCCCAATCGGAGTACCGCCTGTCGAAAAATCCCCGACTGCTCACCGAGATCACCCTGATGCAGTTGGCCTCCATCGGGCTCGACCCCTCAAAAAAAAAAGTACTGACTATATAGTCCCCCCGCAGCTCTACCGGCATTTCGGCACGCAACTACCCGCCCGGGAGGAACTTCTCGCCTACCTGACCGAACTGTCCAGCGGCGATCAAAACACCGCCCGCCCCCCTGTCCGTCCTGCCGTCAGCCCGTCGAGCGCCCCGGCCGCACAAGTCCCGCTGACGCCCACCGAAACCGCACCGGCGACCCAACCCGCCGTCAATCCGTCGAGCGCCCCGGCCGCACAAGCCCCGCTGACGCCCACCGAAACCGCACCGGCGAGAAACTCCCGGAAAGTCCGCTCGGCGCTCTCCATCTCCAACCTGATGGCGCGAAAGCAGCACCCGGCCCACCCCGAGGATGCGCCCCGGGCGCAGGAACAGCACGAGGCGTTTACGCAGGAAGACCTTTCCAAGGTATGGGACCGGCTGTGCGAGGAAGCAGGGAACGAAAAACGCTTCGGGCTGCACACGGCCATGAACGCGGCCGAACTCCGCCTGGGCGAGAACTTCACGGTCGAGATTGCCGTTTCCTCTTCCGCTGCCGCCCACGAACTCGAGGAAAACATGCTCGAAGTGTTGGCCTACCTGCGCTCCCGGCTGCACAACTCGGCCATCACCCACCGCATCACCGTAAACGAGAACGTGCGCGAGCGCAAACCCTACACCCCGAAGGAGAAGTACGAATACCTGAAGGAAAAAAATCCGCTGCTCGAAAAGATGCGCGAGGAACTGGACCTGAACATCGACTTTTGACGCTTTGCCCGATATGAAACTGTTTCGCTTGATCCTTCTGCCCCTCTCCTCGCTTTGGTACGCCATCAGCGGCCTCCGCACGTGGCTTTACCGCAAGGGGCTGCTGCGGCGCAGGCGTTTTCGCCTCCCGGTCTTCGTGGTCGGCAACCTTTCCACCGGCGGGACGGGGAAAAGCCCCCATACCGAACTGCTGGCACGCCGGATGATGGAGCAAGGCTACCGCACGGCCCTCTTGAGCCGAGGATACGGCCGCCGCACGAAAGGATTCCTCGAAGTCTCCCAACACGACAGCGCCCGCCGCACGGGCGACGAACCCTTGATGCTCAAACGGGCACTGCCCGAGGCAACGGTCGCCGTCTGCGAAAACCGGGCGCGCGGCATCCGGCAACTCATGCGCCGCTTCCGTCCCCAGGTCATCGTTCTGGACGATGCCTACCAACACCTGCGGGTAAAGGCTTCGTGCTACTTCCTGCTCACGGCTTTCGACGAGCCTTTCACATCGGATCATCTCCTGCCGGCGGGCAACCTGCGCGAGAGCCGGCACGGTGCCCGGAGGGCGGACTGCGTGATCGTTACCAAAGTTCCCCGGCGGTATGCGGACCGTTCGGAAAGGGCTTGCGCCGCCCGGGAAAAACTGCGCCGCCAGATCGCCCGGTACACCGACGCCCCGGTGGTGTTCTCGCGCTACCACTATGCCGACCGGGTGAAAAACCCGCTGCTCGGACATATTGCATCGGAAGAATTGAAGAACTACAACGTATTGCTTATCACCGCAGTAGCCAATCCTATTCCCTTGCTTTCCCACCTGGGTTCGATCGAGGTTACCTGCCGGCATCTCCAGTACCCCGACCACCATGTATTCCGGCATCGGGACGTGGAAAAAATCAAAAATGAATTCCTAAATTTGCCCCGGGGCAAAAACATCATCCTGACCACCGAAAAGGACATGGCGCGCATCATCGGCACTCCCCTGGCCGAATATCCGGTCTATTCGCTGGCCATCCGTGCCGAAATCCTCCCGGAGGACCAGGCTGCCTTCGAAGCCATCGTCGAACAGACCCTGGCGCGTTACAAAGACCACAAAGAATCGTAAATATGCTTGAAAAACTGAAAGAAACCGCCGAATTTCTCGGCCGTTACGCCGACCAGCCCATCGAATGGGCCGTCATCCTGGGAACCGGTCTGGGCGACCTGGTCACCGAAATCGACGTCCGCCACCGCATCCCTTACAGCCAGATCCCCCACTTCCCCGTATCGACCGTCGAAGGTCATTCGGGCGAGATGATCTTCGGCTACCTGGGCGGAAAATACATCATGGCCCTCAACGGACGCTTCCACTACTACGAAGGCTACCCGATGGACAAGGTTACCTACCCCGTTCGGGTGATGAAGCTGATGGGCATCCGCCGCCTGGTGGTATCCAACGCCGCAGGAGGCATCAACCCCGCGCACCGCATCGGGGACATCATGATTATCCGCGACCATATCAACCTGATCCCCGAACACCCCCTTCGCGGGAAAAACATCGACGAGCTCGGGCCCCGTTTCGTGGACATGAAGGACGCCTACAACCCGGCCATGATCCGCCGTGCCAAGGAGATCGCCGCCGAAAACGGCATCGAAGTCTGCGAAGGCGTTTACCTGGCTCTCCAGGGCCCCACGTTCGAGACGCAGGCCGAATATCTGATGGTCTCGCGTCTGGGAGGCGATGCCGTGGGCATGAGTACCGTCCCGGAGGTGATCGTCGCCCGCCACATGGGCATCGAGGTCTTCGGCGTATCCATCATCACCGACCTGGGACTGCCGGGCAAGATGGCCAACGTCTCCCACGAAGAGGTTCAGGCCGTCGGACGTACCGCCACCCCGAAAGTGATGAAGATCGTCAAAGAGCTCATCCGCACATTTGAATAGTATTCGCTTTTTCCCCGCTCCCGGGGAGGAAAAAAGCACACGGAAAAAACATAACGAAAGGACAAAACTATGGTTTCGAGAATCCTACGAATCTTCCTGATGGCTGCCTTGACCGGCTGTTCGGTATGGCAGTTCTGGGTGTCCAACATCGGAAACGGGATCTTCCTCATCCTGCTGGCGCTCATCGTACTGTTCACCTACTTCAAAAACGAATGGATGATCATGGCCCTGCTGGCCATGCGCAAGAACGATGTCGAAAAAGCCGAACGCCGCCTGCTGCGCATCAAAGACCCGGATCATGCACTGGTACGCCGCGAACGGGCTTCCTACTACTTCCTGCTGGGTTCCATCCGTTCGCAACACAACCTGACCGAAAGCGAACGCCTGTTCAAGAAAGCCCTCGAAATAGGTCTTTCCCGCCAGGAAAAAGCCATGGCCAAACTCCAACTGGCCGCCATAGCCATGCAGAAAGGCCGGCGCCGCGAAGCCGAAGCGCTGGTAGCGGAAGCCAAACGCCTGGACAAAGGCAAATTGCTGGACGAGCAAATCGCCATGGTCAAACAGGGACTCAAACGCACCCCGGGACAGCCGGGTTATTTCCAACAGCAGCAATTGATCCGGGGAGGCCGCCGCCGGTAAACCGTGAAAGAGATCGTATTTTCCCTCGAAGGTGCGCCGTACATCGAGTTGGACAAACTGCTCAAGCTGCTCCGCCTGGTCGAAAGCGGCGGACAGGCGCACGAAATGATCGCCCAGGGGCTCGTTACCCGGGGCGGAGCGGTCGAGACCCGCAAGCGGGCCAAGCTCCGTCCTGCGGACTGCATCGAGCTGCAAGGCTGCGCCCGGATACTCATCGCCGAGTAAGCCCTGCTGCGAACCCTTCCTCCGGAGAGCGCCCTGCCCAAACGCCCGGAAGGCATCCCCGGTCCGTCCCTGCAATGGACTTAACAAAAGGAAACAAAACAACCTGTCGCTATGTACAAGAACAACCTCTTTTCGCTCTTTGCCCTGATGTTCCTGCCGCTGTTGTTGTCCTTCAACAACACCCTGCCCGAGCAACAGGAAAAATGGAAAGCCAAGTTCGGCTTTACCACCGTCAAGGACAACCCCGCTACCCCGGTCAAGGACCAGGCCAACTCCGGCACCTGCTGGGACTACGCCGGCGTGTCTTTCGTCGAGTCCGAAATGCTCCGCCAGGGCAAGCAGCCGATCGACCTGGCCGAGATGTTCATCGTTTACCACGCCTATTTGGACAAGGCGCGCCGCTATGTCCGCATGCACGGCAATGCCACCTTCTCCCCCGGCGGGGAAGGCCACGACGTGCTGGATGCGATCCGCCTTTACGGGATTGTACCGCAGGAGGCCTATTCCGGTCTGGTCAAGGGCGAGACCCGGGACAACCACCGCGAGATGGACCGTGCGCTTTCGTCCTATGTCAAGGGCGTGGTGGAAGCCGACCGCATCCGCGGCGAATGGGAGGAAGGCGTGAAAGGGCTCCTGAACCGTTACCTGGGCCGCCTGCCCGAACAGTTCACCTACCAGGGCAAGGAATACGACCCGGTGTCCTTTGCCCGGGAAGTCGTCGATATCGACCCCGACGACTACCTGTACTTCATGTCGTGGACCGACCTGCCGTACTATCGGGAAAGCCATCTGCTGGTGCCCGACAACTGGTCCTGGGAGAAATACTACAACCTGCCCCTGGACGATATGATCCGCACCCTGGACTACGCACTCGAAAACGGCTATACGGTGCTCTGGGCTGCCGACATGACGGAAACGGGATTTTCCGTGCCGCTGGGCATCGCCGTGGTTCCCGAGACGACCGATACGCTGAAGATGTTCGACGGCCCGCAACCCGAGAAAACGATCACCGAACAGATGCGTCAGGATGGCTTCGACGACTACTCCACCGTGGACGACCACAGCATGCACATCACCGGGATCGCCCGCGATGTCAACGGAAAGAAGTACTACATCATCAAAAACTCCTGGGGCACGGAAACCGGCTTCGACGGCCTGTACTACGTCAGCGAAGCCTACATGCGCTACAAAACCATCTCGATGGTCCTGCACCGCGACGGGGTGCCGAAAGA
>DVLY01000030.1 GCA_018715295.1 Candidatus Merdimorpha stercoravium
GCTATGATTTTGATATCAGAAAAGGAAGTAGTTTCACAAGGAATGTAGCAACGTTAATAGGAGGCATAATACACAACATGCCTATTTCTCCTATACACTGGAATACAGCAGGAGGCACTCCTTATGACGTCTATTTAAAAGGTCAAGCCACTATTAATCCTTAAAAGCCATGAGCCTGAAAAAAAGAATCATGATCCTCGCGGCCACGATCCTGGGCGTGGGGGTATTGCTATGGATCGGGATACTCTCGATGGGGATAAAGGATACGCCGCAATCCTTGGGCGAGGGATTCGTCATGGGATTCAGCCCGCTGAATTTCGGCACGGGATACAACGGGCGGGGATACGACGAATACGAGCCCCGTTTCTGTCCCGAGGCGTTCCGCTACGACGAGCAGTTCATCCTGCTGTACGGCCGTCTGGCGGCCGAAGACATCGGCGAGGAGGAACTGCACCGGGGAAAGTACAGCGGAGACCGGAAGGTGCTGCGGGAGCGGTTTTCTCCGGTGTTCTACATCGTAACCAAAGCGGACGGTACGGTACACGGGCCGATGGACTTGAGCGGGTACCTCATCGCGCGCGACTCCTTGGGCGTTCCGAGCGGGCTTCGTCTACAGTTGGATTTGTAAGGTCGAGCGCGACCCCGGGGAGATATTTTCCGGGCAGGGCTGTCCATTCGGGATGGAGGGTGCGGAAATCCTCGACGCAGAAAGCGGGCAGGCGGCACCCCGGAGGGGTGCCGCCTGCCCGCTTTCTGCGCCTGCGCGCCGCTTATCGCAGCAGCATCTGCGTCCGGCCTATTTCCTTGCCGTCCGCATAGACGTACACCTGGTATTTGCCCTCGACGAAATCGCCGGGAACACCTTCCACAAAGACACTCACGTCGAGGTCCTGGTTTTCATACAATACCTCCTTCGCGCCGCTGAACTGCATCCGTTCCTCGCCCACGACAAAGAAGTTGTTGCCTTTCTCGATGCCGATGAGCTTGTCGGGCGAAACGACCCGGACGTAAACCACCTTGTTCCCGTTCTGGGCAAACTGGTTTTTGGCCAAGGTAAACGAAACGCGGATCTGGTCCGTGCGGCGGGCACGGTCGGTATCGGTTACCCGGCCGGTGTTCGACACGCTGATGGCCTGCGCCTTGACATTGCGGGCGTCGAGGGTGGCGGCCGTCTTGATGTCCTGCTGCATCCGCACGTTCTCCTGCACCAGTTGCTGGTTGCGGGACGAGGTCTTGCGCAGGGAGTCCTCCGCCTTGTCGCGCTGGGCGATCAGGACTTTGTTCAGGCGGTTGAGCGAGTCGGCCACGTGGAAAAGTTCCTTCTTTTCCTCGCGCAGGCGTTTGATCTGTGCCTGATAGGAGCGCAACAGGCTCAGGTTGGCCTTGTAATTGACCATCGAATCGCGAAGCAGGGCGATGTGCTGCTGGGCTTCGTCGATCTCGATCTTCAACTTGGAATCCTGCACGTACAGGGTGTCGTATTCGGCCTGCAAAGCCGACAATTCGGCGATGGCCTGCTGGCGGTTGTTCTCGATGATCTCGTTGTACTCCGAACGCGAATAAAAGATATACACGATAGCGGCTGCCAGCAGAACGATCAACAGGATCAACACGGCGGCAGGACGACGGCGCGGTGCCTGCTCCTCTCCCGAGGAGCCGTAAGGCGTATGGGTTGCTTTTTCTTCCATAACGGTGTTTTCGGTTTGTTTTTCGGTTTTCTTATGCAATAATACGTTTTTTATGCGGGTCCGGCACATGGGAATAGGTTTTTAAATTTATTTTAACATCGGAAATCTTTCCCCGGCTTCCAGCCCGACCGCACCTGCCACCGCGATAACACACGCCGAAAGCAACGGCTCTACCCATAACCCACCCATCGTTTGCACTTGTGGAGGAGATGATGACCCCCGGTATACTTTCCCTTCCCTCTTTCTTTTACAAAAAAGATTCGTTTTCCCCTTCCCGCTGCGCTCGGCTTTCACAATCTTTAGTTAAAACAGGATGCGCCTCGGCAAAGCCTCGGGGAAAAACTTCGTTTTCCCTCTCGGCTTTGCGCTCGGCTTTCGCTATTTTTGCCATACGATAGAAAAAAAAACGTATCCGCTATGGAAAAAGACTTCCTGCACCTGATCCAAACGCGGCGCAGCTGCCGCAGCTACCGTCCCGAACAGATCGCAGACGAACAACTGGAGGCTATCCTCCAAGCCGGCACATATGCTCCGACGGCCATGGGTGCCCAATCGCCCTATATCGTGGCCGTGCAAAACCCTGGGCAGATCGCACAGCTCTCGGCCATGAACGCCCGCGTGATGAATACTTCGGCCGACCCGTACTACGGCGCACCGACCCTCGTGCTGGTCTTCGCTCCCCGGGAGGCGAAAAATGCCGTCCAGGATGCCAGCTGCGTACTGGAGAACATGATGCTGGCGGCTCATGCCCTGGGAGTGGGCAGCTGCTGGATCAACCGCGAACGGGAGATGTTCGCTACCGAGGAGGGACTTGCACTGATGAAACAATGGGGCCTGCCCGAGGGACTCTGCGGGGTCGGGGCCCTGTCCTTGGGCTATCCGGCGGCGGAACCCTCGCCACGCAAACCCCGCAAGGCGGACTACGTGCGGGTCATCCGCTAAACGAAGGGCTGCGTACGGGGATATTCTCCCTTATGTCGTGCAACAGACGCTTCCGGCGGCGACTAAACCCGCCCTCCTTCCACAGGAAACGGCCTGGGAATGCCCTGCGGAAAAGGGAAAGGCGTCTCTTTGCGACCGCCGGCAGACAGGGCGAAATGCTTCCCTTGCATCCTTACAGGAAGACAGGGGATGTTTTGCCGCCCTGAAAAATGCGGCCGATCCTTTTGATGCCCCCTTTTGGAAAGGGATTCGTACTCCACATAAGTATCTGCGGGAGCATCCTCGTGCTCGGGCGATTTTTGCGCCGAGGGGATTGTTTTCTATTTTGCGGGCAAATTCTTAACTTTGCGCAGTAAGAAATCAACAAAAATTCGAATCGACGATGAAAAAACGATTTTTCCTCTCCGCCCTTCTGGCTGTTTGCCTGCTCCTTCCGAGCCAGGTGCGTGCCGACGAGGGGATGTGGCTGCCGATCTTTATCAAGCGGCTCAACTATGTGGACATGCAGAAGCATGGCCTGCAACTGACTCCGGAAGAGATCTACAGCATCAATAATTCCTCGCTCAAGGATGCGGTGCCTATCTTCGGCAACGGCTGCTCCTCGGAAATGGTGTCGGCCAACGGTCTGGTGCTGACCAACCACCACTGCGGTTTCAGTGCCATCGCCGACCTCTCTACCCCGGAACACGACTACCTGCACGACGGATTTTACGCTCCCTCGATGAAAGAGGAACTCCCGGCCAAAGGGCTGACCGTTACTTTCTTCGTGCGGATGGAAGACGTGACCAACCGCATCCAGGAAGTCATCACCCCCAACATGACCGAGGACGAACGGTACGAAGCCATCGAGAAGATCGCCACCGAGATCGAACAGCAAGCCAGCGAAGACGGAAAATACCGCGCCGAGGTCAAGAGTTTCTACAAGGGCAACGAATACTACCTGTTCGTTTACCAGGTGTTCCGCGACATCCGCCTGGTGTGCACTCCGCCCTATTCCATCGGTAAGTTCGGCGGCGAAACGGACAACTGGATGTGGCCCCGCCACACCTGCGACTTTTCCATGTTCCGCATCTATGCCGACAAGGACAACAACCCGGCCGACTACTCCGAAGACAACGTACCCTACCGCCCGAAAGAACACTTTACGATCAATATCGGCGACAAGAAAGAAGGGGACTTCTGCTTCATCATGGGTTACCCCGGCACCACGCAGCGCTACCTCACCTCGTGGGGCATCGATTTTCTGGTGAACACCGAATACCCGGCCTTCGTGGATGCCCGCGACGCCAAACTGAACATCATGCGCGAGGCGATGGCCGCCAACGACACGGTGCGGCTGAACTACGCTTCGTCCTTCGCTTCGACGTCCAACTACTGGAAAAACCGCATCGGGATGATCGATGCGCTGACCAAGAACAAGACGGCCGATAAGAAACGGGGCATTGAAGCCGAAGTAGCCGCCTGGATCGAAGCCGACCCGGTGCGCAAGGCCGTTTACGGGGATATTTTCCAGACCATGCAGGATTACTACGCGGCCACCGCTGCTTCGACGGCCGCCCTGCAGTACCTCTCGCAGGCCGGGCTTTCGGGTTCGACGGTATCCTCGGTAGCTTGGCAGTTGGGGACGATCTTCTCCTCGCCGCAGTACTCGGATTCGCTGCGCGGGGTCTTCATCGAACGCCTGCCCAAATACTACGAGCGTCTGGACATGAACTTGGAGAAGCGTCTGTCCACCGAACTGATGAAACACATCGTCAAGAACGTTCCCGACAGCCTCCTGCCTGCGGTTCTCTCGGCCCGCATCCAAGAGATCGGCGTCGATTCGCTGGCCGCTGCGATGGAGACTTCGCTGCTGTTCTGCCCCGAGGAGTTGCAGGCGGCCCTGGAGGACGATCCGGAAGCCGTCCTGAAAGACCCGGCCATCGAGGTGTTCAAGTCCTACTACGACCAGTATCTGGCCCTCAACCAAAAGAACCGGGAGATCGTCAACTCCTTCAACCGGGCCGACCGCTTGTTCCATGCGGCGTTGCAGAAGGCCTTCGAAGGCCGTCGGGTATTTTATCCGGATGCCAACTTCACCATGCGCCTTACCTACGGAAACATCCTGCCCTACGATCCGAAGGACGGGGTTACGTACCACTACGAAACGACCCTGGACGGTGTGGCCCAGAAGTACAAAAAGGGCGATCCGGAATTCGACGCTCCGCAAAAACTGCTCGACCTCAATGCTGCACGCGACTACGGTCCGTACGCCAACTCCAAAGGCCAGCTGATCACCTGCTTCCTTTCCAACCTCGACATCACGGGAGGTAATTCCGGCTCGCCGGTGATCAACGGACGGGGAGAACTCATCGGTATCGCTTTCGACGGCAACTGGGAAGCCATGAGCGGCGACATCGAATTCGAACCCAACCTCCAGCGCACCATCAGCGTGGATATCCGCTACGTGCTGTTCGTCATCGACAAGGTGATGGGGGCGCAGAACATCCTCGACGAACTGACCATCGTCAATGTGCCGCAGGATGCCAAACTGAAAAACGCCAAATCCGAAAAACCGGAAAAGGTCAAAAAGGCGAAAAACAAACGCTCCAAAGAGGCTTGATGGCCCCAAACCGGACGGGCAAAAAGAAAGCGGCGCTGCGCGCCGCTTTCTTTTTGCCCGTCCGGTTTGCCCGCCCGCCTGCGCTCTACAATCCAAGCAAGACACCCAACCGGGTTGTCCTGCCAAAAGCATTCCTCACAAGAGACAAAAAAGGATTCCATCGGGGTTTCCTGTCCGGAGAACTTCCCCGGCGGGCGCGGGCGGTTGCGGGCAAAAGGGGGCGGCGCATAGCGCCGCCC
>DVLY01000031.1 GCA_018715295.1 Candidatus Merdimorpha stercoravium
AAAACAATCTAAATAATAGACCTCGTAAAAGACTTGGATACCTCACACCAAACGAAAAATTTAAACAAATTATTAATATGAATTCCGTTGCATTTGTAACTTGAATTCAGCTCTTTTTGTTTCTTCTTTCACTTCGGGACACACCCCTGCGTTTTTTCTTTTCGTTTCTCGCTCTCGATCGGAGTGCCGTTCCGGAGTCCGAAATCAATTTTGCGCAAAATGTTCGGCCAGCGGCACTACGGCCGAGAGCTTTCTCTCGGTCTCGTCCCACTCCTGCACCGGGTCGCTGTCCGAAAGGATGCCGCCTCCGGCATAGAGGAGCAATTCCCCCTTCCGAGCCTGCATACAGCGGATATTGACATAGAGTTCCGCCGACTTGTCCCCCGCGAGGTTCAACTCGCCGAGGTAGCCGCCGTAAAACTCCCGCGGGTATCCCTCGTAGTGGCGGATAAACTCCATCGCCTCCCGCCGCGGATAACCGCACAAAGCCGGGGTAGGCGCCAGATTACGCAACAGGGTGTTCATGTCCAGTTCGTCGGTAGCCTGGGCTTCGATCCGGCTGCACAAGTGCACCACCGGTCCGGCCGACTGGTTGCCCGGGGTGGAAACACTCACCGTAGCCGCACCGCTGCGCTCCAACGCATCCTTGATAAATACGCTGACGATGGCCTGTTCCTCGACGTTTTTCCGATCCCATCGGTACATCCGGTCGCCCTGGTAGGGCAAGGTCCCGGCCAGTGCCATGCTGCGCAACTGTTTGCCGCGCCGCAGCAGCAGCAATTCGGGCGATGCGCCGAACCAGCGACCTATCCGGGGATGGGAAAAACAGTACACGAACGCCTCGGGATACTGCACGGCCAGCGCCGAGAACAACCCTGCCGCATCGACCCGGACACACGGCAAGGCTACGCGGCGAGAGACCACGACTTTTTCCAGCGTGCCTTCCTGCAAAGCCTCCTTCGCCCGGCCGACGAGCCCGACATAGTGTTCCTGGTCCTCTTTCCCCCAGCGATACACGCCATCCATCTGCCGGGGCAGATTTTCTACAACCGGAAGGGAGGACATCGGAAATTCGGCTGCCGCGCCGGGGCGCAGCAAGACCGCGGGTACGCTCTCACTGGCGAACGGGGCAAAGACAAAACCCCGGTCGGTGTTGGCATTCTCCACCACGTGAATGTCTTCGCTGCGGTCGATCAACACCTTGACCGTATCTTCTCCCGGCAGCCGATACACGGCAAAGGGAAAACTTCCCTTGGCCAGGATTTTCATCACTGCCGTAAAATCTGCTTTTGTACTCATCTTGTTATTCCGTCTTTTTAAGGCCGTTCTCCGCCGCGCTCCTGGGCAGGATGACGTTGGTTACCTTTCCTACCGAGACCAGCCGGCCGTCCTGTGCCCGGACTTCCACCTGCCACAACTGCGTGGTACGTCCCACGTGTACCGCACGGGCGGTGGCGGTGAGCAGGTCGCCTTCCTTTCCGGGGCTCAAGTGCGAAGCCGAGACGTCGATCCCGAGTACGACTTCCCGCTGCGGGTCCAGGAAAAGGTACGAACCGGAACTTCCGGCCGTCTCCAGCAGCGCCATCGTCGCCCCTCCGTGCAAAAAGCCCTCGGTGCGCAGGTGCGACTGCGTTACCTTCATCGTGCAGGCGATCCAGTCCTCTCCCACCGCCGTGTAGCGGATACCGAGGGTCTCCATCAGCGTCCCGGGGCAGATGGCATTCATCCGGGCCAAGACTTGTTCTTCGCTCAATTTTATCCTTTCTCTCACAACGTCCGTTTTTTTATCGTTCAACGATGCTTTTCTCCGTTTCTCTGTTTTCGCTGTTTTTTCCTGTCCGCTCCATTTTCTTTCACCTGCCTTTTTCCCTTCTCTTCCTACCTCCTACCCTTCCTTTTTCCGGGGACTCCTCGCTCCCGGCCTTGTCAAAACTCGATCTCCAAGGTATCGTAGGCCAAGTGTACCCCTTCGGGAAGCAAGGTTTCCGCTTGGGCGGCAAAACCCATCGCTTCGCTGATGTGGGTGAAATACGTCCGTTTGGGCGCGATGCGCCGCACCACTTCCAGCGCTTCGGGCAGGATCATGTGGGTGGGGTGCGGATCGCTGTGTCGCAAACAGTTGAGCACCAGCACATCGACCCCTTCGAGCAGGCGGTAGGAGGACTCGAACATCTGTTTGACATCGGTCAGGTAAGCCAGATTTCCGATGCGGTAACCCGTTACGTCGATCCATCCGTGGTTGGCCGGGATGGGGATCACCCGCACGTCCCGTACGTAAAACGGCTCGTCGGTAATGATGTGTTCGGCAACGGTCGGGGCTCCGGGATAACGGTCCGCTCCTTTGGCAAAAACGTATGCAAAGCGCGCCTTGAGCGAATCCATCACTTCCTTCTTGGCATACAGGTCGATGTCGTGGCTACGAAAGTAACAGATGGGGCGCACGTCGTCCAAACCGGCCGTATGGTCGGAATGCTGGTGGGTGAACAGGATGCCGTCCAGGTCGGACAGGCCGGCGCGCAGCATTTGGTAGCGGAAGTCCGGTCCGCAATCGAGCAGGATGATGTGTCCGTTGTCGGTGACAATGGCGGCCGAGGTGCGCAGGCGGTTGTCGCGCGGATCGGTCGATCGTGACACGGGGCTCTTGCTGCCGATCATCGGTACGCCCTGCGAGGTTCCTGTTCCCAAAAATATCAACTTCATGGCTTGCCTATCTTTTTCTTTGCCTTCTCCCGCTTTCCGGCGAGAGGGCAACCTGCCCCTGCCTTGCCCTGTCTTGCTTTGCTTTACCTTGCCTTCTCTTGCTTTGCCTTCTCTCTCTCCCTCCCCCCCCGGGTTTCTGCACCTCCGGACGGAGGAAAACGTTTACCGGGACTTGCGGCGCGTAAACAGGCGGATCGCTTCCCCTACCCACAGCACCAGGGACGAGCCGGCCACTACCGCGATCCACTGTCCGAGGGTCAGCGGGCGGACGGAGAAAGCATCCCCGCCGAAGGTAACGATGAGCACCTGCCCCACCACGATGGCCAGCAGGATGAGCAAAAACGCCTGGCTGCGTCCCAGGTGGTAGAAGGCCGAATGCCCCGAGGAAAACGCCCGCACGTTGAGCAGATTCCACACCTGCATCATCACGAACAGGGTAAAGAACATCGACCTTTCGACTGCGGTCAGCTCTCCGTCGGTATGGTAAAACCACCCCAGCACGGCCAACAACGCCAGGGCGGAAAGCCCTCCGGTGAGGAAAATGGCGTGTTTCATCCCCCGGGTGATGATAAAGGCCGCCGCATCGCGCGGGCGATCCCGCATCACGCTGCGATCGGGCGGCAACGAAGCCAGCGCACCGGCCGCCAGGGTATCCATGATCAGGTTTACCCACAACATCTGCGTTACGCTCAAGGGTGCCTGCCCGGTGAATACCGAACCGAGGAACACTACCACCAAAGCCACCAGGTTGATCGTCAGCTGGAAGACGATAAAGCGCTGGATGTTCTTGTACAGGGAGCGTCCCCACATCACGGCCGTGGAAATGGAGGTGAACGAATCGTCCAGGATCGTTATATCGCTGGCTTCCTTGGCCACCGAAGTCCCGGTGCCCATCGACAAGCCCACGTGCGCGAAGTTCAGGGCCGGAGCGTCGTTCGTCCCGTCGCCGGTTACCGCCACCACTTCGCCATGGCGCTGGAGCAGCCGCACCAAACGCTGTTTGTCCATCGGCCGGGCGCGCGCCATGATCTTGAGTTGCTCCACCCGATTGTAGGCCTGCTGGTCGGACAAAGCCTCGAAGTCCGGTCCGGTGATGATCTGGAGGTCCGTATCGCGGGAAGGGTCCCACAGCCCGATCTGGCGGGCGATCTCCCGCGCCGTATTCGGCGTATCGCCCGTAACGATCTTCACCGCTACTCCGGCGCGAAGGCATTCGCCGATGGCCTCTCCCACGTCGGGACGCACGGGGTCGGAAATGGCCGTGATGCCCAAAAAGACGAGCCCCTGCGCGGAAAGTTCCTCCAACGGCGTTCGGAGGTCTTTTTCCTCCACCTTCCGGTAGGCGAACCCGAGGGTGCGCATGGCCTGGTTCTGATACCCGATGAGTTTTTCCCGCAGGTCATCGCCCCAACGGGAAGCCTCGTCCTCGCGGTCGGAAAGCGCCACCCGCGCACATTTGGAAAAGACGATCTCCGGAGCGCCTTTCACATAGAGGGTACACTCCCCCTGGGCGTCCCGCACCAAAGTCGCCATGTATTTTCTCTCGGTCGAAAAAGTGAGCTGTGCGACCACCTCGACCCTTTCGCGCAGCTGCTGGTAGTCCTTTCCCTGGTTGCGCAGCCACAACAGCAGCGCCCCTTCGGTCGGATTGCCGATGGGATGCACCTGCCCCTGCGGGTTGGTTTCGAGGAAAGCGGTCGAGTTGGCCGCCATCCCCACCGCGATAGAGCGGGAAAGGGCATCGTCCGAGAGTTTCCCTTCGGGAGGAAGTCCGTAGAAGTCCGCGCGATATACCTGCATCCGGTTTTGGGTCAGGGTACCCGTCTTGTCGGTACAGATGACCGTTACGGCTCCCATCGTCTCGCAAGCATGCATCTTGCGCACCAGGTTGTGGGACTTGAGCATCCGGCGCATGCTCAAAGCCAGCGACAACGTGACGCTCATCGGCAAACCCTCGGGCACCACCACCACGATCAACGTAACGGCCACCATCAGATAACCCAGTATCTCGGCCAGCACGCCCAGCGGGACCCAGTTGTCCCCGTCGGTCGGATCGACGCCCATAGCGTATTCCACCCCGACGAACACCGCTACCAGAACCACGGCCGAAAGCGCCCACGCCCACCAGGGGCTGCGGCGGATCCAGCGCGGAGATTCGGTCCCCTTGCGGAACAGCGCCACCACATCGTACACGATCCGCACCCAAACCTTCATGCCCAACAACAGGAACGCACCGACCACGACCCACAACGAAGCCATCTGCCACGGTCCGAAATCGGGTACGCCCCATACGACGTCGCGCAGGAAAAGCAGCAGGAAGATCAACAGCGCAAAGGCGAACCCCAACGCACTGATAAACTTCGCCAAGCCTTCCAACTGACGGTTGAGCGGCGTTTTTTCTTCGCTCTTGGCACTGGACTGCCGGGCGACCTTTCCGAATTCGGTCGCATCGCCCACCGCCGTAACGACCATCTCGCCCCGGCCGTCCACTATCGTCGTTCCCCGCATCACCCGGTCGGAGGGATACGTTGCTTCGGGGTCGAACTGCGCCGGATCGGTCGTCTTGTCGATCACCGGTTCCCCGGTGAGGGCCGATTCGTTCACCTGCAAGGACACCGCCTCCGTCAGACGCCCGTCCGCCGGGATCTCGTCGCCCTGAGCCAGAATGACCACATCGCCCACCACTACTTCGCGGCGGGGGATCTCCCGGACCGCCCCGTCCCGGTACACTTTAACCGGGACATCGTCGTTCACCTGGTTGAGCAGGTCGAATTTCTTGCCGGCGTCCCACTCGAAAAAGAAGCCGACGCACGTAGCCAGCAGGATGGCCACCACAATACCCACCGTTTCGATGTATTCGCCCGAGGTAGCTGCAATCAAAAACGACAGCAGGGCCGCCACCAGGAGGATTTCGATGATCGGATCCTTGAATTTTTCGAGCAACAGCCTCCATACGGATTCGCGCGGAGGGGGTGTTACCAGATTTTCACCATGTTGCCGGCGGCTCTCCAAAGCCTGCTCGGAAGTAAGTCCTTTGGTTGTCTTGGCCATACTTTGTAGAAACGGTCGTTTAACGGTTGTTTTTTAAACAGACAAAGTTATGCTTTTACACCCATATTCCCCCAAAAAGTACATTAAATTATCTTTACCTCCCGCCCTTGTGCTTTCGGTGCTTCCGCCCGCCGGTGGAGAGAAAACGAAAAATCTTTCCCGTTCCTCGGTTTTTTCCTTACATTTACCCCCGAAGAGCCTCGCCGGGGAAAAACTCCGCTGCGGTCTTCCGTCCGAAAAACCGTGCAAACCCTCAAGAACATCTACGCCTTTTACCGGGACGGCTTCGCCCGGATGAGCCGCCTGGGACGAATGCTCTGGGTACTCATCCTGGTCAAAGTGGCCATCCTGTTCCTGGTGCTGAAGATTTTCTTTTTCCAGGACTACCTCGACCAGCGGTTCGACACCCCGGAGCAAAAGACACAGTACGTGCTGGAGGCTTTGAGCGGACGAAATGAATGACGATTCCTAACACCTTTTCACTACGATGGAACACATAGACTTCTCCCTGGTCGACTGGTCGCGGGCACAGTTTGCCCTGACGGCCCTCTACCACTGGATTTTCGTTCCCCTGACCCTCGGCCTGTCGTGGATCATCGCCATCATGGCCACCGTGTACTACCGCACCAACGACCCCAAATGGAAGACCATCACCCGATTCTGGCTCAAACTTTTCGGGATCAACTTCGCGGTGGGCGTGGCCACCGGCCTGATCCTCGAATTCGAATTCGGCACCAACTGGTCCACCTATTCGTGGTTCGTGGGCGATATTTTCGGGGCTCCGCTGGCCGTGGAAGGCATCCTGGCCTTTTTCCTGGAAAGCACGTTCTTTGCCGTGCTGTTCTTCGGCTGGAACCGCGTCGGAAGGGGACTTCACCTGACTTCGGCCTGGATGGTAGCCTTCGGGTCCAACCTGTCGGCGCTGTGGATCCTGGTGGCCAACGCCTGGATGCAGGACCCCGTCGGGATGCAGTTCAATCCCGAAACCGCCCGAAACGAGATGATGGACTTCTGGGCCGTGCTGCTCTCCCCGACGGCCATCAACAAGTTCTTCCATACGGTCCTCTCCGGTTTCGTCACGGCCGGCGTGTTCGTGGTAGGGGTCAGCTCGTACCTCTTGCTCAAAAAGAAAAACATACAATACGCCCTGCACAGCCTGCGCATCGGTGCGATCTTCGGCCTGGCCGGAATCCTGTTGAGCCTGTACACGGGCGACGGCTCCGGACGGCGTATTTTCGAGATCCAACCGATGAAACTGGCCGCTGCCGAAGGCCTCGTCTACGGGCAGACCCACGCACCGCTCACCGTGGTGGGATACGTGGACACCGATGCGGAGAAAGGCTACCAGGGCACACAAGTGAAGGGCTTCGAAGTGCCGGGCATGCTTTCCCTGCTGGCCGCCCACCGCACGGACGCCTTCGTGCCGGGGATAAACGACCTGATCGAAGGCAACCCCGAACACGGCATCCTGTCCGCCTACGAAAAGATGGAACGGGGACACATCGCCCAGCAAGCCCTGGCCGAACTCAAGGACATGGAAAAAGGCTCGCTGGAATACCACCTGGCCCTCGAGAAATTCTCCGACCCGCAATGGCAAAAGGACTATTTCGACTATTTCGGCTACGGATATTTCTACCACAAGGACCCGCAGGTAAGCCGAAAGAATGCCGAACTGCTGGTGCCCAACGTCCCGCTGGTTTTCTATTCCTTCCGGGTGATGGTCGGGCTGGGATGCCTCTTCGTGCTGCTGTTTGCCCTGGGGCTGTACCTGTCGGTCAAAAAACGCCTCGAAGGGAAGCGGTGGTTCTTCTATACCGCCATCGCGTGCATCCCGCTGGTGTACCTCTGCTCGATGGCCGGATGGGTGGTGGCCGAAGTAGGCCGGCAACCCTGGATCATCGAACGCCTGATGCCTACCCTGGCCGCCGTATCGGACGTGGAAACTTCCTCGGTACAGACTACCTTCTGGATCTTCGCCGGCGTGTTCACCGTGCTGCTGATCGCGGAAATAAAGATCATGATCGGCCAGATCAAAAAAGGCATGACGCCTGCTTCCCCGGAACCGAACACCCCGCAAGCCTGACCCGCCCCGGATCGGTGCAAACGGGAAAAACCTAAAACACTTTCAGCCATGTTTGAAACCTTCTCGACTTTCGCTCTGCAACAATACTGGTGGGTGATCATCTCCCTGTTGGCCGGACTGCTGGTCGCCCTGATGTTCGTCCAAGGGGGACAAACCCTGATCTACCAGGCCGGGAATACCGACCTGGAACGCACGATGATCGTCAATGCCCTGGGGCACAAATGGGAACTGACCTTCACCACCCTGGTGGTATTCGGCGGAGCGTTCTTCGCCGCCTTTCCCCTGTTTTACGCCACCAGTTTCGGCGGGGCGTATTGGGTATGGATGGTCATCCTGCTGTTTTTCGTCCTCCAGGCCGTCTCGTACGAATTCCGCACCAAGGCCGGCAACCTGCTGGGACAGCGCACCTACCAGAATTTTCTGCTGATCAACGGCATCGGTGCCCCGCTCTTTCTGGGAGTAGCGGTCGCTTCGTTTTTTACCGGGAGTTCCTTCGTGCTGCTGTCCGACCCGGCAAGCGGCGTGCTCACCCCCCGCTGGACCGGAGGGTTCGGCGGGCTGGAACTGGCCTTCGACCTGAGCAGCTACCCCACCTACATCAACCTTTCGCTCGGCATAGCCCTGGTATTCCTCACCCGGGTGCTGGGAGCGATGTACCTGAAAAGCAGCATCGACTCCCCGGAGATCGCCGAACGCGCCTCGAAGACCATCCGCCAGGAAGCGCCTTTCTTCCTGCTGTTCTTCGTCTTTTTCCTGCTGAACCTCCTGCTGCGCGAGGGATACGCCTACGACTCGCAGGGCCTGATCTATACCGAGAGCTTCAAGTACCTGCACAATCTGTTGCAGATGCCCCTCGTCCTGGTCCTGCTGCTGCTGGGTACCGGACTCACCCTGGCCGGCATCGTCCTGGGCGGCTACACCGCCCACCGGAGAGGTTTCTACTACTCGGCCCCCGGCGTAGTACTGGTAGTTCTCGCCCTGCTGCTCACCGCCGGGCTGAACAATACCGTGTACTACCCCTCCACCGGCGCCAACATCCAGAACGGCCTGACCATCCGCAACAGTTCCTCCGGCCGCTACACCCTCACGGTGATGAGTTACGTCTCGTTGTTCATCCCGTTCGTAGTGGCGTACATCGCCTACGTATGGCATTCGATGGGGCGGCACAAGATCGACAAACAGGAGATAAAAGACGACCCGGACGCCTATTGACCTCCCGTACCTCCCTTCCCCCGAGCGCCTGCTTCAAGCGGAGAAAAAACAAGCCGTTTTTGTCCCGGGAGGATCGGAAGACAAAAGGGTTGCGCACAGGGATTCCCTCCCATGTGCGCAACCCGACCTAAACAACCAAACAATCACCAGAAAAAGGTTCGTTTCCCCCTCACGCCAGCCCGGCCGCCCGGAGCGAACCGTTGGAGAGCAGCGTTCCCAACCTCCGGTCGATACTCTCCAGATAACGGTTGTAGCGCGTATTGGATTCGATGGCCACCAGAGCGGACAGGCTGTCGGAAAGGGTTTCCATCGATTTTATCTGATTGGTACGGATGGCGTTCATCTGCCCGGCCACCAGCGAAGCGGTCTGTTCGCTCACCCCTTTTATCGCGGCGGAAAGCGTCTGCGAGCTCGAATTGTCCACCTCCAGGCCCAGTTTTTCGAGGATGGAACTCAACTCGGGCGAAAGTTCCTTGATCTTCTCGGCCGTCTGTTCGATCTGCGCTTCGAGTTCCGGGGTAACCACCTCGTCCAGGTCGATCTCTCCGGAGAGGAAGTCCATCACCTTTTCCCGGAATTTGTTGAATATCGGGTCGATCTGCGCCAGGATCACCGAATCGGAAAAACCGTTGATGATCGCCTGCCGCATCACGTCCTCGAAATTCTTGGCAAAATCCCACGTGGCTTCCTCGCCCTTGCGGAAGGCCTCGACCCAGCTGTCGGCCAGCGATTGGGCCGAAGAACCGATCAACTCCTCGGCCAGGCTTTTCTGCTCTTCCACCCAGTCTTTTTCCTGCCGGGCCAGGGCGAGCAAACGTTCGTAAAACGACTGGTATTCATCGTACGACTCGTCACTCGAAGGCATCAACGGCGAACCACCCATCGTCTCGAGCCAGTCCAAGTCGTCCCGATGGTTTTTCAACTCCAGCAAAGCGTTGTAGTAATTCGATGCACCCCGCTTATAGCGCGCGCTGTACCGCCCGTTCATCTCCCCGTACAATTCCTGCATCCGTTCGTCGATCTCGGAGACGACCTCCTGCCGGTTGCCCGAAGCCTGCTGAAGCCCCGACTCGATCTGCTTGTACTTCTCGCGGGTGATCGCCTGCTCGTCGGCCAGGCGGCGGGAAGTAGCCAAGGACAACTCCACCTCCGCGCTCAACTGAGCATTGAGCGCCTGCTGCATCTCCCGCTGGTATTTCTTTTCCTCCTCCCTCCGCCGGCGGAAAATACCCACGATCCCAGATATCAGCGAAGCTCCGGCACCCAAACCGCCCAAAACCGCCCCGAAGATGCTGCCTCCGCCTCCCGATCCGCCACCCAACGCCTCCGAAACGCCCGAGGCCGAATCCGCCACATCCCCGGCGGCGGAAGCCGCCGCTGCGCCGGAAGAAGCCGCCTTGACCTCCTTGGCCTGGCGGACGGCCTCGGCGAGTTTCGAAATGTTCTGCACCAACATCTGCCCGTTGGAGGCCACCTGAACGATCAAATCCCCCGCCTGGCGGAGCGAACTGTTGAACCCGGACAAGCCGCGGCCCAAGTCGTTCAACCCCACAAGGCTTTCCAAGATCCGATTGCGCAGATCGGCTGTCGTCCGCTGGATCTCCACACTCGATACGGTGTTCGATCCCGCCGTGCTGCTGCCACTGCTCTTTTTACTGCTTGCCATTTCCTCTTTCGTTTATATCCTTAACCACACTGACTTTCAAGCGTTCCCTCGACATATTCGGAAACTTTCCCCACCGGTATTTCCGAAATCAATATCCGGGAATCGTCCGTTTGTTTTAACAAATATAATCAAAAAAGAAATAAAACACAAGTACCCCTCCGCATTTTCCCTCGCGCCCGCCGCGGATTAACGTTCGATCCCACCCCTTTTGCCTAATTTAGTCGCACGAATTGCACCAGGCACTCCTCCCGATGGGTAACCAACGCCGCATATTGTCCCTTTTGCCCCTCCTTTGGCTCGCAGCACATCCCGCTGCGGGGCAATCGGCCATGCGCGCCCAGGGCGACACCCGCGCCCTTGCCCCCATCGAGCGGGCGAGTTCGCCGGACTTTCCCCCACTGTATTTCGAGACGGAAGAGTTGGAATTGCCCCTCGCTCCGCCCGAAGCGGTGGACACGGCCTCCCCGAGCGGTTTTTCCTCGTTCGTCCAGACGGTGAGCAGCTTCTTTCAGGTAGATACGACCAAACGGCGGAGGTTTTCCCTGCTGGCGCTCCCCGAATTTTCCTACGGCGACGAAGACGGTCTGGGGGTGGGGTTCACCGCCCGACTGTACATCAACGACTTCCGCCCCCACCCGCAGGGAAAGGCCCGGAGGCAGTCGTACGTGGATTTCTCCTCGCATTTCACCTTCAAAGGCAATCTGTCGCTCTCGCTCCGCCCGACGGTGTACCTGCTCGACGAACGGCTGCTGCTGCGGGGATATTTCGGTCTGGGACACTATCCCTCGACCTTTCAGGCCATCGGACCGGACAGTGCGGAAGACCAAAAGGAGGACTACGACGAACGCTCGACCCGCTTTCGCCTGGCTACATACTGGCGGTGGTTTGAAAACGTGTACATCGGTCTGGGGTATTACTACTACGATTATCAGGTGAAAGACATACTCGAAGGCGGGATGCTGGATCAGGGCACGATCCCCGGCTGCGACGGAGCCAGGATTTCAGGCCTTTCCCTGCACTACATCTACGACAGCCGCGACGATCCGTTCGTTCCCCTGAAAGGTTTTTACGCACAACTGGACGGCTACTTCAACGCACATCTGCTGGGCAGCACGCAGGATTACACCAAATACCTGATCGATCTGCGCGGATACATCCCGGTAGGAAAAGACCAATTGATCGCCCTGAATTTCTACTCCCAGATCGCCACCGGAGAAGTCCCTTTTCAGGACATGGCCTCCCTGTCCAACGGCATCCACTCACGAGGATACGCCAGCGGCCGTTATATCGACAAAAACCTCATGTCCCTCCAGGCGGAATACCGGTACTATTTCGGACGGTTCGGCATTTCGGCATTCGCAGGGACGGCCAATGTGGGTGATACGCCGCTGAAAGCGCTGAAAATGGACAAATTCACCTTCGGCGGCGGGCTCCGTCTGAAACCTTTCCGGGGACAACGGATGTACTTCCGAGGCGATGTGGGATTCAATACGCACGGAGACGTCCAGTTTTACCTGGGCATCGACGAGTTGTTCTGACCCCCCGGAAGCGGTTTTCGGTCATGACCCGACAAAAGCCGCTATTTCCCCCTCCGATAAAAGACAGAAAAAGATGAACACCTCTCCCCTTTCGATCGTCTTCCGGGAGCTCCGCCCCGACGAACGCCCCCTGCTGCGGGAATTTCTCCTTCGGGCCATCTACCTGCCCGAGGGCACACCGCCGCCTCCGCCCGAGATCGTGGAAAGCCCCGAACTGAAAATCTATTTTGAGGATTTCGGCCTCCACGACGCAGACCACGCCCTGGTGGCGGCCGCAGGGGAAGAAGTCATTGGCTGCGTCTGGTGCCGACGGATGCACGATTTCGGGTACGTGGACCCTCAAACGCCTTCGCTGGCCCTCTCCCTGCGGGAAGAATATCGGGGAAAAGGTATCGGTACCCGACTGCTGGAAAACATGTTTGAACTGCTGCGCGGGAAAGGTTATGCGCAGGTCTCCCTTTCGGTGCAAAAAGCCAACCCGGCCTTTCGCCTCTACAAGCGTCTGGGGTTCGAAACCGCCCGGGAGACCGACGAAGAATTCATTGTAGTTCGTAAACTGTAACCATCCCTTCAAGAACGCGCATGCGTACGTCCCGTCTTCAAAACCTTTTGAAAACGCGCCGATCCGCACGACCCCGTTCAAAAATAAGCGGAGGGCGGCGTCCCCGTCAAAAAATCTTCGGAAAAAAAATTCTCCTTATGCCTTGTTTTCTCCCCAAAACATGTCCTTGACCACCAGATAACCGCACGAAGCCAGTGCTCCCAGGAACATGAAGCCGATGAGGATTTTCGCCTTGCTCGGTTTCGACTTCTTCAAAGGCCGCGTAGCCGGCTCGATCACCGTCAGGCAGGGGGTCTGTTCCTGAAGTTTCAACTTGGCCAACTCCAGCTGCTGCGACGTGGCGGCATAGACCGTATAGGCCAGTTCCATTTCGTTGCTCAGGCGGTATTGCTCGGTCTTGACCGACTGACGGACCAAATCCTTGTTCTGGTCCACGAAAACGGCATAGCGGTTCTGCGCTTCGTAATACTGTTTCTTCGACTCGTCGAAGGCCTTCTGGCAATACTCCATGTCCTGACGCGCCTTGTCGGTACGGTACCGGACGATGTATTCCTGGAATTTGGACACCATCGAATCGGCCACCACAGCCGCTACGCCGGCGTCCTGCATGGTTACCGAGGCGGTGATGATGCCCGTTTTCTCATCCAACGAAATGCCCATGCGCTCCCGCATCATTTTTACATAGTCGTTCTGCTCCTCTGTGAGGTTCGATACGTCGAATACCTCCGACTCATCGGGTTCATTCTCCGAAAACAGCGATACGATCCATCCCAACACACGGAAGGGAAAAGCGATGACGTGATTCCACCAGGCCGTTTTTTGATGCTCCGACAGATAATCGTACAGGGTATAAGGTTCCTTCGCCTTTCGGGGTTGTACCGGCACGGTGCGCATATCGGCCAGGAATGGGAGCGAAGCAGCTACATCGGGATACATCAGTACGCCGATCCCATACCCGCTGCCCGGGCCTCCCAGGTTGATCCCCGCCAAGGATGCCAATTGGCTAACTCCGGAAGTCGATGTTTTTTGTTCATTCGTTTCAGCGACCATTTTGACCGATACGGTGTATTCGGACGGGATGCTGAACCCTACGACCAACCCCACCACAGCGGCAATGCCTACCCATTTGAAAATAAAACGACGCTGCGTCCACAATTTCTTTGTGATCTCCCACAGGTCGATTTCCTGGGATGCCTTGTCCGTATTT
>DVLY01000032.1 GCA_018715295.1 Candidatus Merdimorpha stercoravium
GACTTCCGCCCTGCGTTTTTTTGTCGGCTTTCTCTTGGACGGCTTGTGTCGTATTCTCTGAATGGCGGGGAATGTGTTTATTTATCTGATAGACAAACCGATGTAATTTTTTTCGGAAAAAATCCGGGAAAAACTTGCAAGGAAAGGGAGAAAGCCGTACGTTTGTATTAACAAATTTGTTAGACAAAAATGTTAGCTAATAAAACGGAAAGGGAAACCCCATCGTGCAACAAGGAAAACGACATCCTTCGGGCGGCCGAGCGGGAATTTCTCGCCAAGGGATTTTCCGGAGCGCGGACCGTTTCCATTGCTCAGGCGGCCGGGGTGACGCATGCGATGCTTCATTATTATTTTCGGACCAAGGAGCAGCTTTTCGAGCGCATCCTCGATGAGAAGATACAGGCAATGGGACAATCGGTACTTGCTGCATTCGGTCAGCCGAGGCTTCCGCTGGTTGAAAGGATACGTGATGGGGTAGAACGCCATTTCGATTTCATAGCGGCCAATCCCGACCTGCCGCGCTTTGTGGTCAATGAGGTTTTTGCTCATCCGGAACGTTCCCTGATCATGCAGCAGCGGATATCCTTTGTAGTCGAACGGCTCATTGCCGATCTCCAGGTGGAAATGGACGCCACCGCCCGCCGCGGCGAAGTCGAGCCGATCGACGTACGGACGCTCTTGTTGGACATCGTGTCGCTCAATATATTTCCCTTTATTGCCTTTCCCATCATCGAACCCATCTTCGGCGGCCAGGCGGCCGACCGGGAGCAGTTTTTCGCCCGTCGCAAGCAGGAAAACGTCGAAGTGATCATGCGAAGAATAAAAAAACAGTGAGGATATGAAACGCATCTTTCTCTTGTTCGGATTTCTGGCGTTGGCCAGTGCGGTCGGCGCGCAAACCACCCTCGAGCAGTGTCGTCAGTGGGCCTGCGAGCGTTATCCGGAGATCCTCCGTTACCAGCTCATCGACCAAAGCGCCCGGTACGATCTTTCCAATGCCGCCCGCGCCTGGCTCCCCCGCTTTTCACTCTCGGGGCAGGCTACCTGGCAAAACGAAGTGCCGGAGTTTCCGGAGTCGTTTTCGGGTATCCTCGACCAGTTGGGGGAGGACTTCCAGGGCTTGAGGAAAGACCAGTACAAGGTGGGGGTGGAGCTTACCCAGACACTTTGGGATGGAGGGGCGTCCCATGCTGCCCGACAGGTCGTCCAAGCCGATGCCGAAGCGCGCCGGCGGGAGACGGAGGTCAGCCTTTATGCCGTGCAGCAGCGGGTGGACGACCTGTACTTCGGCATCCTGCTGCTGGAGGAAACTCTCCGGCAGACCGACCAGACGATCGTCCTGCTGGACAGCAACCTGGCCAAGGTGCGCTCGTTGCTGGACAACGGAGTGGCCATGCCTTCCGACGTCGATGCACTCCAGGCCGAACGGCTTTCGGTAGGGCAGCAGCGCTTGCAGATCGAGGCTTCGCGGGCCAGTTACCGGAGGATGTTGGAGCTGTTCATCGGTCGGCCCTTGTCTGAACGCTTGGAGCGTCCCTCGGCCAGCGAGCCTGCGGATTTGCGTTCGGCACGTCCCGAACTGACCCTTTTCCAGGCGCAGAAGGACCTTCTCGAGGCTCGGGAGCAGTCCGTAAAATCGGGCACCCGTCCGCGTCTGGGGCTTTTCGCCCAAGGATATTACGGGTATCCGGGCATGGACTTTTTTGCCGGGATGCTTTCTTCCGACTGGTCGTGGAATGCCATGGTCGGGGTGCAGTTTTCGTGGGATTTCGGCGCGCTCTACACCCGGAAAAACGACTTGTCCAAACTCCGTACCGCCCGCCGCGAGATCGACGTGCAGCGGGACGTGTTCCAGTTCAATACCGACTTGCAGGTGGCCGGCCAGCAGGGGGAGATCGACCGCCTGCGTAAGGCCTTGGCCGACGACGACCGCATCGTCGCCTTGCGCCGTTCGGTGCGTCGGGCCGCCGAATCGAAACTCCGCAACGGGGTGATCGACACCACGGACCTGTTGCAGAAGATCACCGACGAGGCCAATGCCCGTTCGGCGCGTTCGGCGCGGGAGATCGAACTGCTCAAAGCGATCTATCAACTCAAATATACGATCAACCGTTAAACAGAATCTCGCTATGATACGGAAAACGATTTACGGTATCTTTTCTCTGGCCATCCTTTGCTCCTGCGCTCGGGAGGACGATTTCGATGCGACCGGTACTTTCGAGGCAACCGAGGTAACCGTTTCGGCCGAGGCCAGCGGACGCATCCTGCGCTTCGACCTTCAGGAGGGCGACCGGGTCGAGGTCGGCGCTCAGGTGGGGGCCATCGACTCCCTGCAGCTTTACCTGCAAAAATTGCAACTGGAGCGCCAGGCGGCCTCCACGCGCAGCAACCGGCCCGACATCGGGGCGCAGGCGGCTTCCTTGCGCCAGCAGATCGCTTACCAGCAGGGGGAACGCCGCCGGGTGGAAAACCTGTTGAAGGACGGGGCGGCCACCGCCAAGCAACTGGACGACATCGATGCCCAGCTGAAGATCCTCGACGGGCAGTTGGAGGCTTTGCTCTCGACCCTGCGCAACAATACCCTCGCTCTGGATGAAAACACTTCGGCCATCGAGTTGCAGGCCGCCCAGGTGGAAGACCGCCTGGCCAAGTGCCGCATCCTTTCACCCATCGGCGGGACGGTGCTGGCCAAATATGCCGAAGCGGGTGAACTGGCTTCTCCCGGGCGTCCGCTGTTCAAGGTGGCGGACCTCGACCGGGTGTATCTGCGCGCGTACTTTACTTCGGAGCAGTTGGCTGGTCTGAAGTTGGGGCAGCAGGTGAAGGTAACGGCCGACTTCGGGGCCGACCAACGTTTCGAGTATCCGGGGCGCGTCGTCTGGATCGCCTCCGAGAGCGAGTTTACCCCGAAGAACATCCAGACGCGCAATTCCCGTGCCAACCTGGTGTATGCCGTCAAGATCGCCGTGGAGAACGACGGGCGTTTGAAACTCGGGCTTTACGGCGAGGTAAAACTGTGAGAGGGCGATGAATCCGAATCCAGCATCGGCGATAGAAGTCCGGGAATTGACCCGGCGTTACGGCACCCTCACGGCCTTGGACGGGGTGTCCTTCGAGGTGGGTCGGGGGGAACTCTTCGGGCTGATCGGTCCCGACGGAGCGGGGAAAACGACGCTTTTCCGTTTGCTGACTACGCTCATCGTTCCCGATCGGGGAACGGCGCGGGTGGACGGCTGGGACATCCGGGCCGACTACCGCCGTATCCGTCAGTGCGTGGGGTATATGCCGGGGCGTTTTTCGCTCTATCCCGACCTTACGGTCGAGGAAAACCTGTCGTTTTTCGCGGCGCTGTTCGGGGTTTCCGTGCAGGACAATTACGAACTGATCGCGCCGATATACCGTCAGATCGAACCTTTCCGCACCCGTCGCGCCGGGCAGCTCTCCGGCGGGATGAAGCAGAAGCTGGCCCTCTGCTGTGCGCTGGTCCACCGGCCGAGGGTCTTGTTCCTCGACGAGCCGACTACCGGGGTGGATGCCGTTTCGCGCAGCGAGTTTTGGGACATGCTCGCCCGGCTGCGGGAGATGGGTATTTCGATGCTCGTATCGACCCCGTACATGGACGAGGCGGGGCGTTGCGACCGGGTGGCGCTGATCAATGCCGGGCGGATCCTGGAGATAAACACCCCGCAGGGAGTGGTCGAAGGGTTCGACGAACCGTTGTACGCCCTCAGCGGCGAGGATGTGTTCGGGCTTTTGCAGGCGGCGCGCACCTACCCGGGAGTGCGCAAGGCGTATCCTTTCGGCGGGGCGCATCATTTGGTCGTGGGGCGGGATTTCGATCCGCAGGCCTTTGCCGCCTACTTGCGCGGCGAGGGTTTTGCGGGCGTTTCGTTCTGTCGGGCGGATCCGGGGATAGAGGATGTATTCATAAAACGGATGGAAAATGCGTGATACGGTGATATCGGTCAAGGACCTTTGCAAGGATTTCGGCTCGTTCCGCGCGGTCGATCGCATCACATTCGAGGTGCGCCGGGGGGAGATATTCGGCTTCCTGGGAGCCAACGGTGCGGGCAAGACGACGGCCATGCGGATGCTTTGCGGGTTGAGCTATCCGACCTCGGGCAGCGGGACGGTCGCCGGCTTCGACGTAATGACCCAGGGCGAAGCCATCAAACACCACATCGGGTACATGAGCCAGCGATTTTCCCTGTACGAGGACCTGACCGTGTGGGAAAACATCCGGCTCTATGCCGGGATCTACGGCCTGACCCGCCGCCAGACCCTGCGTCGGGCGGCGGAGTTGCTCGCCCGGCTGCAGTTCCGCTCGGAGGTCCATACACGGGTCGAGGCTTTGCCCTTGGGCTGGAAGCAGAAGCTGGCTTTTTCCGTGGCGACCCTGCACCGTCCCGAGGTCGTCTTTCTGGACGAACCTACCGGAGGAGTCGATCCGCTGACCCGGCGTCAGTTCTGGGAACTGATCTACCGGGCCACATCGGAGGGGACGACGGTATTCGTTACTACGCATTACATGGACGAGGCGGAGTATTGTTCGCGGGTGTCCGTGATGGTGGACGGTCGGATCCGGGCTTTGGGCACGCCGGCCGAGTTGAAAAAACAATTCGATGCCCGGACGATGGACCAGGTGTTCCGTCGTCTGGCGCGCGAGGCAAAAAGGGGGGAATAACGCCATGGGAGGTTTCGGTTCGTTCGTTCGCAAAGAGGCGTTGCACATCCTGCGCGATCCCCGCACGATGCTCATCGTTTTGCTGATGCCGGTGGTGCAGATGCTGCTCTTCGGCTTTGCCATTTCGACCGAGGTGAACAACATCGACTTTGCCGCCGTGGTACCCGGGCATTCCGAGGAAATCCGCCGGCAGGTGGAGCGGATGGCGTCCAACGACTACTTTACTTTTCAGGGTTACATCTCCTCTGAAGACATCGACGCCGTGCTGCGCCGCGGGGATGCCGATCTGGTAGTGGTCTTCGATCGGGATTACGACCGCCGGATAACGGATACTACCCGCTGGCAGGACGCTCCGGCGATCCAGCTCGTCTTCGATGCGTCCAACCCGAACATTGCGGCTTCGGGAGCCGGGTATGCGCAGCGTATGCTGTCCGGCACCGGGGCGGTCTTCCCCGTACAGATCGAGACCCACACGATGTACAATCCGCAGATGAAGAGCGCTTACAACTTCGTGCCGGGCATCATGGGGCTGGTCTTTCTGCTCATCTGCGCGATGATGACTTCCGTGTCCATCGTGCGCGAAAAGGAAACCGGGACGATGGAGGTTTTGCTGGTCTCGCCCGTGCGGCCGCTGTGGATCGTGCTGGCCAAGATGATCCCGTATTTCGTCCTCTCGTGTGTCAATCTGACCACGATCCTCCTGTTGGCGCATTTCGCCCTGGATGTCCCGCTGACCGGCTCGCTCGTCTCGGTGCTGGGAGTGTCGCTGCTCTACATTGCCTTGGCGCTGGCCTTGGGGCTGTTTATCTCGACCTTCGCCCGGACGCAGGTGGTGGCGATCCTCATCTGCGGAATGCTGCTGCTGATGCCGGTGATCATGCTTTCGAACATGATTTTTCCGGTGGAAAATATGCCGGGGGTGCTTCAGGCGCTCTCGTGCATCATCCCGGCGCGGTGGTACATCGAGGCCATGCGCAAACTGATGATCGAAGGCGTGGAGTTCGGGGCGGTGCTTCGGGAGTTTTTCATCCTCCTGGGCATGACGGTGGCCTTGGTGGTGGCGGCCCTCAAAAAGTTCAACGACAAACTCGAATAGGTATGCGAACCCTGCTTGTTCTGCTCGATAAGGAATTCCGCCAGCTCATCCGGCATTCGTTCATGCCCCGGATGGTGGTGATGTTTCCCGTGGTGATCATGTTCGTCATGCCTTGGGTGGCGACGATGGACGTGCGGCATATCAACATCGCGGTGGTGGACCAGGACCGTTCGTCCCTTTCTGCGCGGGTGGTGCAGAAAGTAGAGGCTTCGGATTATTTTACCTGTGTGGAGGTGTCGGAAGCCTATCCGCAAGCCCTGGAACGGCTCGAAGCGGGGGATGTGGATGTCATTGTCGAATTGCCCGACGGTTTCGAACGTTCGCTCGGTGGGGGAGCGCCCGAAAAGATCCGTATCACGGCCAACGGAGTGAACGCCCTCAAGGGAAACCTCGGCGCGCAGTACACGGCCCAGACCGTGTTGCAGACTCTCTCCGAATGGACGACCGAGCAGGGGAGTGAGATGCCGGGCGAGAACCTCGTGATAGAAAACCGCTACAATCCTACCCTCGAATACCGCAACTACATGATCCCGGCGCTGATGATCATGCTGCTGATCCTGTTGTGCGGTTTTCTCCCGGCGCTCAACCTGG
>DVLY01000033.1 GCA_018715295.1 Candidatus Merdimorpha stercoravium
GTGCATGCGTGCGGGCAAGCGGTGGCGGCCGCAGGCCGCCACCGCTTGCCCGCACGCAAAGCCCAGTTCAAAAGTCGCCTTTGGCACAAAAGCATCGCAACACGGAAAAAATGGAAATATTCATCATTCTCGGACTCATCTTGCTCAACGGCGTATTTTCCATGTCGGAGATCGCCATCATCTCTTCGCGGCGCGCCCGTCTGGAGATCGATGCCAAGAACGGCAGCAAACCGGCCCGCACGGCCTTGCGTCTGGCGGAAAACCCCGACCGCTTTCTCTCGACCATCCAGATCGGCATCACCCTGATCGGCATCCTGACGGGACTTTTCTCCGGTGAGATGCTCGCCGGATACGTGGCCGTGTGGATTGCCCGCATCGAACCATTGGCCCCGTACAGCCTCGGGATCGCCCAGACCCTTATCGTCATCCTGGTAACCTACCTCACCTTGATCTTCGGCGAACTGGTGCCCAAACGCATCGGGCTCAGCGTGTCGGAGAGTGCCGCCAAACTCATCGCTCCGGTGATGGATCTCCTCTCGCGGGTCGCTTCGCCGTTCGTATGGGTGCTCTCGGCCAGTACTTCGGCCGTATCGCGGATGCTGGGGCTGCGGGATCGCAAGGACGATGTGGTTACCGAGGAGGAAGTAAAAGCTGTCGTGGCCCAAAGTGCCCAAGGCGGGCAGATCGACCCGGTGGAGCACGAGATCGTCGAACGCGTGTTTTCGCTGGGCGACATGGACATCGCTTCCATCATGACCCACCGCAGCGACATCGTATGGCTGGATATTCGCCGGGATGCGCAGTACCTGCGCGAACTGGTACGCACCCATGTGTACAACGTCTATCCGGTGTGCAACGGCTCGCTCGATGAGATCGTGGGGGTAATCCACCTCAAGGACCTGTTTGCCCATGCGTCCGATCCGGAATTCCAACTCGAAAAGATCATGCGCCCGGCGGAATACCTGCCGGAGAACATGAGCGTCTACCGGGCGATGGATACCCTGAAGACCTCGAAGCTCAAGTGCAGGATCGTCATCGACGAATTCGGCAGCGTGGAAGGCATCGTTACCCTCAAGGACGTGGTGAAAGGACTGCTGGGCGGCATGCCCCAGGAGGACGGCGAACAGCCGATCGTCCGCCGGGAAGACGGTTCGCTGCTGGTGGACGGGCAGTGCCCGTTTTACGAACTGCTCGATGCGCTCGGGATGGAAGACTTGTTTTCCCGGCACAATTACAAGACGATCAGCGGCCTGATCCTGGCCGTGCTCCAGCATGTTCCCAAGACGGGCGAACGTTTCCTCTGGCAGGGACTGGAGATGGAAGTAGTCGACATGGACGGTGCGCGGATCGACAAAGTGCTGGTTACCCGCCGGGACGACGGCTCCGAAGGAAATCCCGGAGAAGAAAAACAGGACGATTGACCGGCCGAGGGGCGGATAAACAGAAAAGAAACGACAAAAACCTGACAACGAATATCGTATGAAAAAGATTGTACTGCTGCGCCATGGCGAGAGTGCCTGGAACAGGGAAAACCGTTTTACCGGTTGGACGGATGTGGACTTGACGGAAAAGGGCATCGAGGAAGCCCGCCGTGCCGGCGATCTGCTGAAAAAGGAAGGCTTTGTCTTCGAGAAAGCCTTCACCTCGTACCTCAAACGGGCTGTCAAGACGTTGAACTGCGTGTTGGACCGGATGGATCAGGACTGGATTCCGGTCGAGAAGTCCTGGCGTTTGAACGAAAAGCACTACGGCCAGCTTCAGGGCCTGAACAAGGCTGAAACGGCGGCCCAGTACGGCGACCAGCAGGTGCTCATCTGGCGGCGGAGCTACGACGTGGCACCCTTGCCGCTCTCGGAGGACGATCCGCGCAACCCGCGGCACGACCCCCGTTACCGCCAGGTGCCGGATGCCGAATTGCCCCGCACCGAGTCGCTCAAGGACACCATCGAGCGCATCATGCCGTATTGGCACTGCGTGATATTCCCCACACTCGCGGTCGCCGACCAGATCATCGTCGCGGCGCACGGCAACAGTTTGCGCGGGATCATCAAGCACCTCAAGGGAATCTCCGACCAGGACATCGTCGGCCTGAACCTGCCTACCGCCGTGCCGTACGTCTTCGAATTCGACGACGACCTCCGTCTTCAGAAGGACTATTTCCTGGGAGACCCCGAGGAGATCAAACGCCTGATGGAAGCGGTGGCCAACCAAGGGAAAAAGAAGTAAAAAGTTTTACGGTATCTTGAGATGGAAAACATCAAGGTGGCTTCGGTCCAGTTCGAAGCGCGCGACAACGACAAAGCCTACAACCTGTCGGTCATCCGCCGCATGTGCGCCTCGGCCGGGAAAGCCGGGGCGGACGTGGTGGCTTTCCACGAGTGTTCGGTTTGCGGGTATACTTTTGCCAAGGACTTGACCCGCGACCAGCTTGCCCGGATCGCGGAACCCATCCCCGACGGTCCTTCCACGCAGGAACTGATCCGGATAGCCCGCGAAACGGGGGTGGCTTTGCTGGCCGGATTCTTCGAACGGGGGGACGACGGCCGCCTGTACAAGGCGCATATCTGTGTGGATGGCACGGGACTGAAGGCAAAATACCGCAAGCTGCATCCGTTTATCCATCCGGCGCTCACCCCGGGCGACCGGTATGTGGTGTTCGATCTGAAGGGCTGGAAATGCGGCATTCTCGTATGTTACGACAACAATATCTTTGAAAATGTCCGGGCCTCCAAGCTGCTGGGGGCGCAGGTCATCTTCATGCCGCACGTAACCATGTGTACGCCTTCGCCGCGGCCGGGGGCCGGGTACGTCGATCCGGAATTGTGGCGGAAGAGGGAAACCGACCCCACTTCGCTCCGGATGGAGTTCGATGGGCTCAAGGGACGAGCCTGGCTGATGAAATGGCTCCCTTCGCGCGCTTATGACAATGCGGTGTATGTCGTCTTTTCCAATCCGATAGGGATGGATTACCACGAAGTGAAGAACGGCTGTTCGATGATCCTGGACCCATTCGGGGACGTGGTGGCCGAGTGCCGGGCCCTGGGCGACGATTTTTGCCTGGCTACGCTTACGGAAGACAAGATAGAACGCGCCGGAGGGACCCGTTACCTTCGGGCGCGCCGGCCGGACTTGTACCGGGAGATCGTCGGAATGGCGCATACTCCGGTGCAGAAAGTAGCGTGGAAAGACGGTGTGCTCCCCCGGGACGAAGAATCCTCCCGCGGGTAACTGTCCGGACGGGGCTGCCCTGTCCTGGAATCGATAAAGCCCGAAAAAGACCCTCGAAGGAGGGGCTTTTTCGGGCTTGTTTTATTTCCCGGGCTATCCCGGTCGGTTGTGGTCAGTATCCGGTGTAGTTCAGGGGAGAGAAGCCCCGGAGTTCGTCTTTGACGTCCTCGGAAACATCGAGGGTGTCGATAAATTCCCGGATGCTTTCCTTGGTGATCTTGGCATTGGTCCGCGTGAGGGCTTTGAGCGTCTCGTACGGGTTGGGGTAGCCTTCGCGCCGCAGTACGGTCTGGATGGCTTCGGCCACTACCGCCCAGTTGTTGTCCAGGTCGGCAATGATCTTTTCCCGGTGGACGATCAGTTTGTTGAGGCCCTTGAGCGTCGAGCGGATCGCCAGCAGGGAATGTCCCAGCGGAACGCCGATGTTGCGCAGTACGGTGGAGTCGGTCAGGTCGCGCTGCATCCGCGAGATGGGCAGTTTCCCGGCCAGGTGCACCCACAGGGCATTGGCCACCCCGAGGTTGCCTTCCGAATTTTCGAAGTCGATGGGGTTTACCTTGTGCGGCATGGCGCTCGAACCCACTTCGCCGGCTTTTATCTGCTGGTGGAAGTATTCCATCGAGATGTAGGTCCACATGTCCCGGTCCAGGTCGATCAGGATGTTGTTGATGCGTTTGATGTTGTCGCACAGGGCGGCGCACAGGTCGTAATGTTCTATCTGCGTGGTGGGGTACGAACGTTTCAGCCCCAGGGTGCCTTCGACGAAGTCCCGCGCGAAAGCATTCCAGTCCACGGCCGGGAAAGCGGCTTTGTGGGCGTTGAAGTTGCCCGTCGCCCCGCCGAACTTGGCTCCGTAAGGCAGTTTTTCCAGCATCTCCACCTGGACGTGCAGGCGCTGGGAGAATACCCGGATCTCTTTCCCCAGCCGGGTGGGCGAAGCCGGTTGTCCGTGCGTATGTGCCAGCATCGGGATGTCGTCCCACTCCGAGGCCCGTTCTTCCAGCCGTTCGATCAGTCCGTGGAGTTCCGGCAGGTAGACTTCGGCCACGGCCTGCTTGAGGGACAGGGGAACGGCCGTGTTGTTGATGTCCTGCGAGGTAAGGCCGAAATGGATGAATTCCTTGTAGCGCTCCAGCCCCAGGCGGGTGAACTGTTCCTTGAGGAAGTATTCGACCGCTTTCACATCGTGGTTGGTCGTCTTTTCGATGTCCTTGATCCGTTGGGCGTCCTGGAGGGAAAAGTCGGTGTAGAGGCGGCGCAGATCGGCAAACGCGCTTTGCGGTACGCCGTCCAGTTGGGGCAGTTGCGCACCCAGACCGCACAGGGCGATGAAGTATTCCACTTCCACCTGAACGCGGTAGCGTATCAGGCCGTATTCGGAAAAGTACGGGGCCAGCGTTTCGCCGGTGGTGCGGTAGCGCCCGTCCAGGGGACAGAGCGCGGTGAGGGGGGAGAGTTCCATATTTCTCGGTCTTTGTTTTTTTCGGTAATCGAGCGACAAATTTACGCTCCGGCGGCCATATGTGCAATTTTTTTCGCTCTCCGGGCTTTGTCGGGGAAGAAAGACGAAAAAAAACGTAAAATATTCGTGCAGAGGGAAAAAAATCGTATCTTTGTCGCCTCTTTTGCGGCAGGGAGTCCGGAAGGCAAAAGAGGCGTTGTTAAAAGGTAAAACCCTTCCCGGGGCGTACCTGCGCGGATTCCGGACGGCGCCAAGGGAATACAAGTATTTTTTCAGGGGGCGTGCCCCCGCAGATTTTTATGTCAGAAGAAACGAAAAACGTACACCCGCTCGAGGATTTCGACTGGGATGCTTTCGAATCCGGAGCCGAAGTATCGAAAGCCGAGCATGACAAAATGCAGCAGCTCTACATCGACTCGCTGGGCGGTGTGAACGAACACGAAGTGGTCGAAGGTACGGTGGTGGCAAAGAATGACCGCGAGGTGATCGTGGACATCAATGCCAAATCCGAAGGCGTGATCTCGGCTTCCGAGTTCCGCTACAATCCGGCACTGGCCGTAGGCGACAAGGTGGAAGTCCTGGTGGACCGCCAGGAAAACAAGAACGGCCAGTTGGTGCTCTCGCACAAGAAGGCTCGCGCTATCAAGGCTTGGGACCGTGTGAACGCAGCGTACGAATCGGGCGAGATCGTCAACGGTTTCGTCAAATGCCGCACCAAGGGCGGTATGATCGTCGATGTGTTCGGCATCGAGGCCTTCCTGCCCGGCTCGCAGATCGACGTGAAACCGATCCGCGATTACGATCAGTTCGTGGAAAAGACCATGGAGTTCAAGATCGTCAAGATAAACAACGACTTCAAGAACGTGGTGATCTCCCACAAGGCGCTCATCGAGGCCGACCTCGAGGAGCAGAAGAAGGAGATCGTCTCCAAGCTCGAAAAGGGTCAGGTGCTCGAAGGAACGGTCAAGAACATCACCTCGTACGGCGTATTCGTCGATCTGGGCGGTGTAGACGGACTGATCCACATCACCGACCTGTCGTGGAGCCGTATCAACCACCCCTCGGAAGTGGTGCAGCTCGACCAGAAGATCAATGTGGTGATCCTGGATTTCGACGAGGACAAGACCCGCATCCAGCTCGGTCTCAAGCAGCTCCAGGCTCATCCTTGGGACGCCTTGAGCGAAACCTACAAGGTAGGCGACAAGGTGAAAGGAAAGGTAGTCGTGCTGGCCGATTACGGTGCATTCGTAGAAGTGATGCCCGGTGTGGAAGGCCTTATCCACGTGTCCGAAATGTCCTGGTCCACGCACCTGCGCAGCGCACAGGATTTCGTCAAGGTGGGCGATGAGGTAGAGGCTGTCATCCTGACGCTGGACCGCGAGGAGCGCAAGATGTCTCTGGGCATGAAGCAGCTCACCCCCGATCCTTGGGCCAACATTGCGGAGAAATACCCCGTGGGCTCGCGCCAGACCGGTACGGTGCGCAACTTCACCAACTTCGGCGTATTCGTCGAACTGGAGGAAGGCATCGACGGACTGGTGTACATCTCCGACCTCTCCTGGACCAAGAAGATCAAACATCCTTCCGAATTCTGCAAGATCGGCGACAAGATGGACGTTGTCGTGCTGGAGCTCGATACCGAAGCACGCCGCCTGTCCCTGGGCCACAAACAGACCACCGAGAATCCTTGGGATGTCTATGAGAAGACCTTTGCCGTAGGCTCGCTGCACAAGGGCGTGGTCCGCGAGGTGTTCGAGAAGGGCGCCACGGTAGGCTTCGAAGGCAACGAAGGCCTGGAAGCATTCTGCCCGCCGCGCCATCTGGTCAAGGAAGACGGTTCGACCCTTGTCAAAGGCGAGGAAGCCGAGTTCAAGGTGATCGAATTCAACAAGGAGTTCAAACGCATCGTCGTATCGCACACCGCTACGTTCAAGGCCGAGGAAGAACGCCCCGCCCGCGAATCCAAGAAGGCTGCGTCGGCTCCCGTAGAACAAGCTCCCGAGATCAAGTCCACCCTGGGCGATCTCGATGCGCTGGTCGAACTCAAGAAGAAGATGGAAGAGGGCAAGTAATCCCCCTCTTTCTCCGATAAAACCGGTACGCCCGGCCTGGAAGCTCCAGGCCGGGCGTTTTTTGTGTGTGCAGAACGGGAGAGGGGAGCGGGCACGTCCGTTGCTCCCGCCGTGAACGGCTCGGGGCGGAAGGGGATGGATCGGAGTTGCTGCGGAGCGACGGGACAGGGGCGAGGATAGGGGTTATCGGTCGGACTTCGGCGGGTTTTTCAAAAAGTCCTCCACCGCCCGGTGGCTCACGGTCCGATCGGCAAAGTAAGCCTGGGCAGCGCGCATCTGCTCGTCGGTTGCCCCGAGCGAGCGCAGGATGTTGCCCAAGTGCATTTTCATGTGTCCCCGTTGGATGCCGGAGGTAATGAGCGCGCGTACGGCCGAGAAGTTTTGTGCCAGCCCCACGCAGACGGCCACTTGCATCAATTCTTCGGCACTGGGGTGTCCCAGGATGTCCATGGCTACGGCCGAGAGCGGGTGCAGGCGGGTGAGTCCGCCGACGGTGCCCACCGCGATCGGCAGGTCGATCGAAAACCGGAATCTCCCGTCCTCGATCCGGGCCTGGGTGAGCGAGGCGTACCTCCCCGAGCGGGCTGCGTAGGCGTGGGCGCAGGCTTCCACCGCCCGGAAATCGTTGCCCGTGGCCAGGATCACGCCGTCTACGCCGTTCATGATGCCTTTGTTGTGCGTAACGGCCCGCGAAACCGACAGGGAGGCGATTTGTACCGCGGCGGTGAAACGCCGGCAGAAATCCTCGCCCGAAAAACCGTCGATGGCCATTTCTTCCACCGGGCATTCGAGGACGGCTTCGGCCCGGCAGTCGGGGGTGTAGTTGGACAGGATGCTCATCAGGATCTCCAGGCGGCCCGGCAGCGAATGTTCTTCGGCAAGGGTCCTAAAGCGCGATGCGATGGCCTCCAGTACGCTGTTGATGAAGTTGGCCCCCATCGAGTCCCGCGTATCGGCCGAGAGGTCTATCTGGTAGTAGCCGTCCATCCGGTCGGTGCAGTCCTTCAGTTCCAGGGAAGCGATGCCGCCGCCCCGGGCGCGCATTTTTTCCGTCAGCGGTTCGGTGGCTTCGAGCAGTTGCGGGCGTATGCGGAGGAAAAATTCGGAGAGGGTTTCTGCATCCCCTTCGGTGTAGAGCAGGTGGATCTGTCCTTTCTTGACGGCCGAAAGGGTGCGGGCCGAGAAGCCTCCCCGTTCGGCCCAGAAAGCGGCCGATTTGGACAGGGCGGCTACCACGGAACTCTCCTCGATGACCATCGGCACGGCATACATCCGCCCGTTGATCCGAAAGTTGGGCGCAATGCAGAACGGCAGGTAGTAGTTGGCCAGGGTGTTTTCGGCAAAGCCTTCGTGCAGGGTCTCCAAGGCCGGGTCGGCGTGCAGGTAGTGGCGGAGGGTCCGGGCGGCCTGCTGCGGATCGGAGCAGAAGGCTTCCAGGATGCGGCGGGTCTTTTCCTCCCGGGAAAGTTTTGAAAAGCCTTTAAGCAGTTCGTTCATGCGGGTTGTCGGGCGGGGTTTGATGCCCGGGACAAAGATAGCTTTTTTCCGGACAGGGAAAAAAACGCCGGAGCTGCGGGGAAAAACAGGGGTAACAATGTAATTTACAGGGAGTAAAGGGGGTAATGTTAATGTTCTTTGCGTCCATTGTGTACAGTTCAGAAAATCATATATTTGCACCACCAATCACGCAATGGTCAATTATTAATCCTAAAATATACCCAAAATGACAAAAGCAGATATCGTATCCAACATTTCGGAGGCGAAAGGCGTGGAAAAAGCCGAAGTACAGGCTGTAGTCGAGGCTTTTATGGAAGAAGTGAAGAATTCTCTCGAAAACGGAAAGAACGTTTATCTCCGCGGTTTCGGCAGCTTCATCATCAAGCGCCGTGCCGAGAAGACAGGCCGCAATATCTCCAAGAACACCACGATCAAGATCCCGGCACACAACATTCCGGCTTTCAAGCCTTCCAAGATGTTCGTGGAGTCGGTCAAGAAGTCGGTCAAGACCAAATAACCGTCGACAACAGATACCACCTGCCCGGCAGGCGGCTCTAAACATAGAGTGATTAACCTTTTAATATCAGTAGACCTATGCCTAGCGGTAAGAAACGTAAAAGACATAAAGTAGCTACGCACAAGCGTAAGAAACGGAGAAGACTCAACCGCCACAAAAAGAAATAATACATATTTCTTTTGCGAACGGCCTGCGGGCTACGGCAGGAAAGTCGGCAATAGCATCCTTAAGGCGTTAAGGATGCTTTTGCGCTTTTTTGGGTGGCTGTGCAGGCGGGCGGGCAGAGCATTTCTGCAATCCAACGGAGGACCCGCTCAGGGATCGCTCTGTAAACATATCCAAACAATCATTTGTTGTGAGCACTGAACTTATTATCAATTCAAAGCCGTCCGAGGTAGACATCGCCATCCTGGAAGACGGGAAGTTGATGGAGTACCAGACCCAGACTTCCCAGAACGATTTCGCGGTAGGGGACATTTACCTCGGAAAAGTGCGCAAGATAATCCCCGGGCTCAACTCGGCGTTTATCGACATCGGGCATCCCAAGGATGCCTTCCTGCACTACAACGACCTGGGGCCTCAGGTCAAGTCACTGCTCAAATACATTAGGAACACACAATCCGGCGGCCAACAGACCGCCATGCTCGATCGGTTCAAAGCCGAAGGCAACATCGCCAAAGACGGGAAAATCGCCGAGGTCCTCACCCAGGGAATGCCCATCCTGGTGCAGATCACCAAAGAGGCCATCTCGACCAAAGGCCCCCGACTGACCTCCGAACTGTCCATTCCCGGACGGATGTTGGTCCTGGTGCCTTTCAACGAAAAAGTAGCCATCTCGCAGAAGATCCGTCGCAAGGACGAACGGGACAGGCTTCGCATGGTTCTGGAAGGTATGCGTCCGAAGGGTTTCGGACTCATCGCCCGGACCAATTCGATGGGCAAGTCGGCCGAAGAACTCAAGGCCGACCTCGACACCCTGGTCAAGAAATGGGAGACGATGTACGCCCATCTGAAGAAGGAAAAGACCAAAGCCCGGGTGCTTTCCGAGGAAGACCGCGTGAGCGGCATCCTCCGCGATCTGTTCAACGATACGTTTACCTCGATCGTGGTGGACGACGAATCGCTCTTTCTCGAGATCGTCTCGACCCTCGACACCATCGCTCCCGGTCGGGACAAGATCGTCAAGATGCACACGGACAAGGTGCCGGTGTTTGAAAAGTACGGCGTCGATCGCCAGATCAAAACCTCGTTCGGGCGCAGTGTGCCGATGACCAAAGGCGCCTATTTGGTGATCGAGCATACCGAAGCCCTGCACGTGATCGACGTGAACAGCGGAAACCGCCTCAATGCCCAGGAAAACCAGGAAAACAATTCGCTGGAAGTCAATCTGGTGGCCGCCAAGGAGATCGCCCGCCAGTTGCGCCTGCGCGATATGGGCGGGATCATCGTGGTGGATTTCATCGACATGGTCAAGAGCGAGCACCGCAAGGCGCTCTACGAAAAGCTGTGCGAATTCATGAAGGCCGACCGCGCCCGCCACAAGGTGCTTCCTCCCAGCAAGTTCGGACTGGTGCAGATCACCCGCCAGCGGGTGCGTCCCGCGACCGACATCGAGACCTCGGAACCCGATCCGGAAGGGGCCGGGACGATCCACGCCCCGATCAACATCCTGGGCGAGATTGCCGACAGCATCGAACAGTTGTCCAAAGCGGGCTACCGCGGCATTTCGCTGCACACGCATCCGTTCGTGGCGGCTTACCTGACCAAAGGCTTTCCTTCGCCGCGCCTGTCCTGGCTGTTCAAGTACAAGCGGTGGATCCGGGTCGTCCCGCGCGACGCCTATCGGTATCTCCAGTACCGCTTTTTCGATCGGGACAGAAAGATGATCAAATGGTGAGTTCCTATTTTTTGAGTTGAAAAAAATAGCCCCCGGCATTAGGAATATGC
>DVLY01000001.1 GCA_018715295.1 Candidatus Merdimorpha stercoravium
GCGTGAAATCGCAGCCCGGGCCGGTATCAACATCTCAATGCTGCATTACTACTACCGCAGCAAGGACAACTTGTTCGACATCACCTTCAATCGAATGTTCCAACGGATGTACGGACGGATTTTCAAGGAAATGTCCTCCCGGCACGATCTATCTACCAAGATACGCAACATCATCGGGATCTACCTCGATACGCTCTCCAAATACCCCCGCCTGCCCAATTTCCTGTTCAGCGAGGTAACCCGCCATCCGGTGGACAACGGGCGTTTCACACAATACAAAGAACTGATACACCAGCACATCCATTCCTTCCAGAAGCAACTCGACCACGCTGCCGAAAAGGGCGAAATCCGCCCGACGAAAGCCATGGAGCTTTTTGTGGACATCGAATCACTGTGTGCGTATCCCTTTCTCACCTTTCCGCTATGGCAAAAACTCTTCGACATCACCCAAACCGACTTCACCCGGATGACCCTTTCGCGCCGGGAAACATTCGCCCAAAACCTGATCAAATCTCTCGAAAAATGAAAAACCGCATCATCCCGTACCTCCTTTCGGCGGTCGTTTTCTCCGCCTTTGCGCCGACAGCATCCGCCCAAGCCTCCTACTCGCTGGAGCAATGCCGTCAAATGGCCTTGGAAAACAACAAGCAGATGGGCATCATGAGCCAAAAGATGATCCAGGCCACCGAAGAGCGCAAAGCCGCCGCCACCAAACGCCTGCCTTCGATCTCGGCTACCGGAGCCTATCTGTTCAACAGCCGGGAGACTTCGCTCATCGCCCACGACATGATGCTGCCCATCGGGTCGGTAGCCTCGGACGGGAGCTTCACCTTCACGCCCGACCAGGTAAACAACAGCTTTACCACCATCGACGGGCAAGTGGTTCCGCTGGACGCCTCCGGACAGCCGTTCGACCCGCGGACCAACCCCGAAAAGATCCTCTGGAAACAGTACACCACCATCCCGAAAGACCAGCTGACCTTCGACACCCGCAACGTATTCGCCGCAGCGATCACCCTGGCCCAACCGGTGTACATGGGCGGCAAGATCCAGGCCTACAACCGCATCGCCCGCATGGCGGAAAACCTTTCGGTCCACCAGCGGGATGCCGCCGCCTCGCAGGTGATCCTCTCGACCGACCAGGCATACTGGGGCATCGTTTCGCTCACCCACAAGAAACACCTGGCGGAAAGCCTGCTCTCCCTGCTCGAAAAGTTGCAGAAGGACGTCGCCGCCATGAAACGCGAAGGGGTCGCCACCCGTTCGGACGAACTCTCGGTCGAGGTGCAGTTGAACCAGGCGCGGATGTCCCTCACCCAGGTCGAAGACGGTCTGACCCTCTCCAAGATGAACCTGGCGATGATCTGCGGCCTGCCCCTCGGAGAGGACTTCATCCTCTCGGACACCATCGTGGTAACCAACTCCGCCCCTGCCCCGGTCACCGATGTGCAACGGGCCGTGGAGAACCGGCAGGAGATCCAGAGCCTCTCCCTGGCCGTGGACATGTACCGGGAAAAGGAAAACATCACCCGCGCGGACTACCTGCCTTCGCTGGCGCTCACGGGCAGCTACCTGTTCTCCTCGCCCAACCTCTACAACGGTTTTTCCTTCTCGCCCAAAGGGATGTTCAACCTCGGGGTGATGCTCAAGGTGCCCATTTTCAGCTGGAACGAACGGGGACACAAGATGAAGATCGCCCGGGCCGACACCGAGATCGCCCGCCTGGAACTGGATGAGGCGAAGGAAAAAGTAGAACTCCAGATCCACCAGAGCGAATTTTACCTCAACTCCGCCCGCAAAAAGGCGGAGATGACCTCCTCCAACCTGGCCAAAGCCGTCGAAAACCTCCGCCAGGCCCAACTCTCCTTCCGCGAAGGGGTCGCCACGCTGACCAACGTCTTCGAGGCGCAAACCGCATGGCTTTCGGCCAGCTCGCAGGAGATCGACGCCCAGATCGACCTGACCATGGCACGGGTTTACCTGCTCAACGCCACCGGCCAACTGGTCCCCTCTACCCTTTGAACGGCTTTTTGCAAAACGACATAAAAACAACCCCCAAACCTTTATAAAAACCGCCCCGCGCGGAAAACCCACAAGACCAATGAAAACTCACCAGACGAACATGGAAGACAACAAAGAAAAATCGAACGACAAGAGCATGGTAACGGGCTTTATCGTTACCATCGCCGCCATCGTGGTAGTCGCCCTGGTAGGCGTACTGTTCCTGCGCCCCAAAGACCCGTACATCCAGGGACAGGCCGACGCCGATCAGGTTCGCATATCCAGCAAGGTACCGGGCCGGATAGAAAGCATCCTGGTCGAGGAAGGGCAGACGGTCCGCCAGGGAGATACCCTGGGCCGCCTCTACATCCCCGACATCGAAGCCAAGAAAGCGCAGGCCGCCGCCGCCCTTTCCGCAGCAGAAGCCCAGAGCAAAAAAGCCCACAAAAGCGCCCGCAGCGAACAGGTAACCGCCGCCTACCAGGTATGGCAAAAAGCGGTAGCCGGAGTGGAAATCGCCGAGAAATCCTATCGCCGGATGGAAAACCTCTTCAGCGAAGGCGTAGTAACCGCCCAGAAGCGCGACGAAGCCCTGGCCAACTACAAAGCGATGCAGGCCAGCGAGCGAGCCGCCCGTTCGCAGTACGACATGGCGGTCAACGGCGCGGAACGGGAGGATCGCGAAGCGGCTTCCGCCCTGGTGGAACGCGCGCAGGGAGCCATGAGCGAGATCGAATCCTACATCGACGAGTCGATCCTCATCAGCCCGATCGACGGCGAGGTGTCGGACATCTTCCCCCTCGAAGGCGAACTGGTGGGTACCGGCGCCCCCATCATGAACATTCTGGACATGGAGAACCTCTGGGTGTCGTTCAACGTACGCGAAGACGAGCTCGGAGCCTTGAAGATGGGACAGGAGATCTCGGCCCGCATCCCGGCTTTGGACGACCAGACCGTAACGCTGAAGGTTACCTACCTGAAAGACCTCGGTTCGTACGCCACCTGGAAAGCGACCAAGACCAACGGTCAGTACGACATCAAGACCTTCGAGGTACGCGCCCGGCCCACCGCTCCCGTCGAGGGACTACGCCCGGGCATGACGGTGCTGCTGGAGCGCAAGTCGCTGAAGTAACACTTCCGCCCGGGTAAAAACCGAAGGCGGGGAGGCTCCGGAATTGAACGGATGCACGGCCGTAAAAACACCGGCGCCGCATCCGTGTCCCATCCGGCAAATTCTCATCCCTGAAGTGCAAATCGGTGAAAACGCCTCGAAAGAAAAACGAAAAACGCCGAAACCCAAACCTAAACCGATAACTTTTCGTTGTCAAAAAAAACGAACCCATGAAAAACATCCGGGAAACAACCCGCCACATCGGAGAAATCGCCCGACGGGAAATCGGCATCCTGCGACGGGACAGAATCTATCTGCTCTCGATGGTGATCGCCCCCCTGCTGTGCGCGGTATTCTTCCTCACCCTGATGGGAAGCGGCCTGCCGAAAGACCTGCCGATCGCCATCGTCGACCAGGACGGGAGCAGCGTCTCGCGCAACATCATCCGGCAGGTGGACGCTTTCCAGCAGAGCGACGTGGTCGCCGTAACGCCCGACTTTTACCAAGCGCGGAAAATGATGCAGCGGGGCGAAGTCTACGCCATCCTGGTGATCCCCGAAGGCTTGGAACGCGACGCTTCGAGCGGACGGCAGCCCACCTTGGACTACTACACCAACAACTCGTTCCTGATCGCCGGCTCGCTGCTCTACCGCGACCTGCGGACAATGTCGGTGCTGGCCTCCGGAGCCGCCCAGCTGCAAGTGGGACAAGCCCGGGGAAAGACCGATGCCCAGGTGATGGCGCAGATACAACCCATCGTGGTCGATACGCACCCCATCGGCAACCCGTGGCTGAACTATTCGGTGTACCTGTCCAACATCCTGCTGCCGGGCGTGCTGGGACTGATCATCTTCATCACCACGGTGTACAGCATCGGCACCGAGATCAAGTACGGCGGCGCACGGCGCCTGCTGGAAATGTCGCAAGGTTCGGTTTCGGTCGCCCTGGCCGGGAAACTGCTGCCGCACACGATCGTTTTCTATGCCGTGGGAGCGGCCATGATGACGGTGATGTACGGCGTGTTGGGCTTTCCCCACCAGTCGGGCATCCTGCCGCTGCTGCTGTTGATGCTGCTCTTTGTCCTTTCCGCCCAGGCGTTGGGCATCGTGATGATCGGCCTGCTGCCCGATTTCCGCTTGGGCATCAGTTTTGCAAGCCTGTGGGGGGTCATTTCGTTTTCGATCTCGGGCTTTTCCTTCCCGGTGAGCGCCATGCACCCTGCGCTGCAAGCCTTGAGCAACCTGTTCCCGCTGCGGCACTACTTTTTGGTGTATGTAGATCAGGCACTCAACGGACTGCCCTTGAGCTATTCCGCCGGGCAACTGGCTTATCTGGCGGCATTCTGCCTGCTTCCCCTGCCGCTGCTGGGACGCTTGCGCCATGCCCTCCAACACGCTAAATACCGCATATAACGATGAACGAAAAGAAAAAACATCCGATCCTGGATACCCTGCGCGACATTTACCATTGCGCGGCGCAGGAAATGCGGGCGATATTCGGCGATATCGGCGTGATGACCTTCATCTTCCTGGTCCCGCTGGCCTATCCTTTGCTCTACACGTTCCTCTATACCAACGAAACGGTACGCGAGGTGCCCACCGTGGCGGTGGACGAATCGCCCACGCCGCTGAGCCGCGAATTCATCCGCATGGTGGATGCCTCTCCGGATGTCAAGATCGCCTACCACGCCGCCGACCTCACCCAGGCACAGGAACTCCTGGCCCACAAGAAAGCCTACGGCATCGTGTACATCCCGAGCGACTTTGAGAAAAAAATCGCCCGGGGAGAGCAGACGACCGTATCATTGTTCTGCGACATGAGCAGCCTGCTGTACTACAAGGCCCTGCTGGCTACCCTGACGGATGTCTCGCTCGAAATGGGACGGGAGATCGAGATCGAAAACATGGCCGGAGTCTCCCGCGAAGAAGCCTTGACCAGTTCGATGCCGATCGAAAACCGGTGGACGACGATGTACAACGTCCATTCGGGATTCGCCGCCTTCCTGATCCCGGCCATCCTGATGGTCATCCTCCAGCAAACGATGCTGCTGGGCATCGGCATGACCACCGGCACGGCACGGCAGGAGCACAACCTGCGCAAACTCCTGGCCTCGCCCCGGGGGAGCATCCTCGATTCGATGGCGGGACGAAGCGCTGCCTATACCCTGCTCTACGTGGCCATCACGACTTACATGGTCGTCATCGTTCCGGGGCTCTTCTCCATTCCGCGCATCGGCGATGCTGGGACAAAAATCCTGTTCCTGGCACCTTACGTCCTGGCCTGCACCTTCTTTGCGATGTTCCTCGCCAGCGGGCTGCGCACCCGGGAGTCGTGCATGCCGGCCTTCGTCTTCACGTCAGTGCCTTTCCTGTTTATCTCGGGGATTTCCTGGCCCATGGCCGCCGTTCCGACCGTGTGGAAGATCGTGGGATGGTTCATCCCCTCCTCGCAAGCCATCCAAGGCTTTGTCAAGATAAACACGATGGGGGCTGAACTGGCGGACGTGCGGTTCGAATACCTTTCGCTATGGGCTCTGACGCTCCTGTATGCGGGATTGACCTACCTGTCCTACCGACGGCTCAAACGGCGTTACAGGGCTCTTTCCCCGCTTAAATTGGCACAAAACTAACTGCAAACCGGGACCTACCATGGGATTTATCCAAGAATTCAAAACTTTCATCAGCCGGGGCAACGTCATCGACATGGCGGTGGGCGTTGTCATCGGTGCGGCTTTCGGAAAAATCGTCAATGCACTGGTGGCCAATATTATCATGCCGCTGGTGGGTTACTTGACGGGGGGAATGGACTTTTCGGACATGGCCTGGACGATCCAGAAAGCCGACCCAGAAACGGGGAAAGCCGCCGTTTCGATCGGTTACGGGATGCTGATCCAGGTGACGATCGAATTCCTGATCATCGCCCTGTCCATCTTCCTGGTCCTGAAGGTGATCAACAAACTAAAGGCTTCCTCCGAGCGTTTGGACTTCACCAAAAAGAAAAACGCAGGCAAAGCCGACATCGCTACTCCGGCCCCCGCTCCGGAACCGACCACGCAAGAAAAGCTCCTGGGAGAAATCCTCGACG
>DVLY01000034.1 GCA_018715295.1 Candidatus Merdimorpha stercoravium
CCCGCCTTTTGCTTGCCCGCCTGCCGACGCCTTGTCAACGTTCGTCTTGGTCCAAACGCGCGACCATCGCCTCGGCCAGTTCGCGGCATTGCCGGCGGATATCGTCCCGGATTCCCTGTTTCATCTCGATCGGTTGGCCCACGATCTCGAAACGGCTTTTCTCGGCAAATTCCCCCAGACTCTTCACCGCCGCGCCCGCCCAGGAAAACGAACCGAAGTAACCTACGTAGCGTCCCTTGATGTCGCGGTTGAGGATTTTGGACAGCAGGGATTCCATCGCGGGAAACAGGGTTGTGTTGTAGGTAGGTGCCCCCAGGATGAGACCCAGGTAGCGGAATACATCCGCCAGGATGTACGAAGGATCGCTCTTGCTCACGTTGTGCAGGCGGATCTTGCGGATGCCCCGCAGGGAAAGTTCCTCGGCAATGGTCTCGGCCATGCGTTCGGTGTTGCCGTACATGCTGCCGTAGGCCAGGGTTACGCCGCGTTCGGCCTCGTAGCGGCTCCAGCGGTCGTAAAGGGAGATCACCCGGTCTTTTTCCTGTACCCATACCGGACCGTGCGTGGAGCAGATCATCGCCACCGGCAGGTCTTTCAGTTTGGCGAGCGCTTTCTGTACCGGCTGCCCGTAGCGCCCCACCACATTCGAGTAGTAGCGCACCATCTCGTCCCAGTAACCTTCGGTGTCGATGCGGGCGTCCAGGCAGCCCCCGTTCAGAGCGCCGAAGGTGCCGAACGCATCGCCGGAGAACAGCACCCCTTCCGTAGCGTCGAAGGTCATCATCGTCTCCGGCCAGTGCACCATCGGGGTCATCCGGAAACTCATCCGGTGGTGTCCCAGTTCGAGCACGGTATCTTCGGTGGCCTGGAGGGTGTTTTCCGTCAGGCCGTAAAAGCCTTCGAGCATCCCCAGCGCCTGCCGGCTGGCCACCAGGGTTACCTGCGGGTAATACCGCCGGATCAGGCCGATGGAACCCGAATGGTCAGGTTCCATGTGGTTGATGATCAGGTAGTCGATAGGCCGATCGTCGAGGATGGCGCGGATCTTCTCGAGGTAGGAGTCGAAATAGCAGGCTTCGACGGTATCTATCAGGGCGGTTTTCTGGTCGGCGATCAGGTAGGAGTTGTACGAAACGCCGTGCGGCAGGGGCCACATGCCCTCGAACAGGGCAGTGGTGCGGTCGTTTACACCTACGTAGTGGATGTGTCCTTTGAGCGGGTGGGTGGAGTTCATGGGTTATGTCTTGGTTTTAAGGTTTGTATCTTTGGCTGCTTTCTTGCTTTCTCCCAGGACGTTTTCGATTCCGGGGCGCTTCCGGGCGGTGGGGTCTCCGGGGAGTTGCAGGAAATGCTCGCGCAGGCCGATGCGGATTTTTGAACATCTTCGCCTTTTTTTGTTCGATGCCTTCGGCAAAAAAGGCCTCCGTAAGCAAAAGCAAATATAACTCTTTTCGTACATTTGTCCGCGTTAGTTGTTAGGGGATGAAAAAACTGTTCACTTCGACGACCTTCCTGGCCGTGATATGCTGCGTTTTGTGGGCTTCGCCGTTCGTGCCGTTGAAGATAGGGCTGGACATCATGCCGCGTCCGCTGGAGTTTGCCGGCTATCGCTTCTTTCTGGCCGGGGTTTTTGTTGCGCTGTTTTACGCCCTCTCCCGCCGGGGAAAAGGTCCGGACAAAGAGCGGGGCGGGTATTTCACCCAGGTACGGAGGAACTTTCCCAAGATCGCGCTCATCTCGGTATTCCATACCTCGTTGCTCTACACGTTCTTCTACATGGGGCAGATGCGGGTGGAGGCGGCGGTAGGCGCTCTGGTGGTCGGTTCGCAGCCCTTGTTCGTGGCGGTGTTCGCCCATGTGATGCGCCGCGACGACCGGCTCTCCTGGCGCAAGACGGCAGCCATCCTGCTGGGGTTGGCCGGGCTGGTGATCATCGCTTCCGGAAAGGTGTCGGCGGCGGATTTCCTGGGGTGGACGCCCCTGATCGGCATTCTGTTCCTGGTGGGCAACAACATGACTTCGGCTTTTTCCAACGTATTGATCTCGCGTACCCGCACCGATCGTTTGGACCCTTCGGTATTCTCCTCCTCGCAGCTGATGGTGGGCGGGGCGACCCTGCTGGCGGTGTCGTACTCCACCGAGGGCTTCCAGGGATTCCCGTCCCAGGGGGTGTGGTGGGTGTCGCTGGCCGTGCTGGTGTTTATCTCGACGGTGGCCATCGGGGTGTGGTTCGTGTTGCTGGCGCGCCCGGGCGTGAAGGTGTCCGAACTGAACATGTGGAAATTCCTCATCCCGGTGGTAGGGTCGGTGGAAAGTTGGCTGCTGATGCCCGAGGAGCACCCGCAGCTGTATTCCGTGGTCGGCCTCCTGGTGCTGACCTCTTCGCTGGTGCTGCTCAACTACGGCAGCCTCCGCCGGGCGTTTTGTGGTGAAAAAACATTGGAACGATGAAGAAAATACTCTTTTCCACACCTTTTCTGGCGATTTTGACCTGTTTGCTCTGGGCTTCGACCTTCGTGCCGACCAAGATCGCTCTGGACTACCTCTCCTCGCCGTTGCAGTTGGCCGGATACACGTACCTTATCGCGGGGATCGTGCTGATGCCCTGGGCGGGGATCGGACGGCGGTATTTCCGGCAGGTAGGGAAAAACGGCGCCCTGGTGGTGAAGGTCGCGCTGTTTTCCACCACGATCCTTTACGGAGCGTACTACCTGGGGCAGAATCTGCTGGACCCCTCGCTGGCGGCGCTGATCGTAAGCGCGCAGCCGTTCTTTGTGGCGGTGATGGCGCATCTGCTGGTCCAGAACGACCGCTTTACCCCGTTGAAAATCTTCAGCATCCTGCTGGCCATCGTGGGTTTGGTGGTGGTCAGCTTCCCCAGCCTGGTCAACATGCAGGCAATGGGCATTGCCGCCATCGGAGGTATCCTGCTGATGCTGGTCAATTGCCTTTCGGCCGCCTACGGCAACATCATCGTCTCGAAGGTCGATTTCGCCACGGTCGACATCCGGGTGCTCAATTCGTCTCAACTCACCTTGGGCGGGGCGCTGCTGCTGGCCTTGGCCAAAGGGACCGGACGATGGCAGCCTTTCCCTGCGGAAGGGGCGTTCTATATCACCTTGGCGATCATGGTGTTCATCGCCGTAGCGACGATGGTTACCTGGTTTTCGCTCCTCTCGCGTCTCGAGGTCAAGGTCTCGGAGCTGAACATGTGGAAATTCCTCATCCCGGTGTTCGGCTCGCTCGAAGGATGGCTGCTGGTGGAGGGCGATACGCCCGATGTGTTTTCGGTAACGGGAATGATCCTGCTGACGGCCTCCCTGCTGCTGTTTTACCACCGTCCGCTCGGTGAATTCTTTTTCCGCAAGGGAAATACGGACAAACAATCTATACACAAATCGTGATGGAACACAAGAAAACATACTTCATTACCGGGATCGATACCGATGCCGGGAAAACCTGGGTAACGGGAGCCTTTGCCCGTTACCTGGTCGATCGGGGACAGAGCGTGGTGACGCAGAAGATCGCTCAAACGGGCTGTGTGGACGCTTCGGAAGACATCGAACGCCACCGCTTGATGATGGGCACGGGGGCATTGCCGGAGGATGCGCAGGGGCTTACCTGTCCGTTTATCTTTACCGTACCCTGTTCGCCGCACCTGGCGGCCGAGATCGACGGAGGGCGGATCGACCCGGAAAAGATCACCGCTGCGCGCAAGGAACTGGAGAAGCGCTATGAATACGTCCTGTGCGAAGGGGTAGGGGGGCTTTGCGTGCCGCTCACCCGGGAGGAATACCTGATCGATTGGCTCGCCCGGCAGGACCTGCCTGTCGTGCTGGTTACCTCGGGCAAGTTGGGCAGCATCAACCATACGGTGATGAGCCTGGAGGTGTGCCGCTCCCGGGGCATCGACATCGCGGCGGTGGTGTACAATTACTACCCGGACGTGTTGCCCCAGATCGAGGCGGATACGGTGCGGGTCATCCGCGATTACCTGGACAAGACCTATCCCCGGTGCGCGTTTATCCGGGTGGGAAATCTCGCGCAAGAGGGATACGGCAGTGCGGACTTTTCCGCCTTGCTGTAAAAAATCGGGAGGTCGGAGTGTTTTTCTCCGTTTTTGAGCGGGGAAAATCCTCCCGGTTTCCGATCTTTGTCGAAAGCGAGACTACGAACAAAAACTACAATACCATCATGCTCAAAAAAACCGTTTGCCTTTTGCTGGCGGCCGCTCCCATCGGGGCCGTCCATGCCCAACAGCTCCGCATCGTTGCCGGAGCGCCCGACACGACCTACACCGCCACCCTCAACCTGCGGGGAGTGGCCTCGGCCGGCACGCAGATCTCCGTGCAGGGAGAGTCCTTCCCGGTGTATTCCTCCGGGGAGTGGGCGGCTCGGGTCGAACTGACCGAAGGGGACAATACCGTTACGCTCACCACCACCGATGGACAGAGCGTATCGAAAAACATCTTCCTCAAGAAACGGGAAGCCCCCCAGCCGATCGACGGCCCGCGGGCTGAAAATGTCCAGCTCCTTCCCTCGTCCGATATGGCGCTTTCCCCCGGCGATGCGGTGCGCATCCGACTGAATGCGGCCCCTGGAGCGAAGGTCGCGTGGATCGGCGGGGAGCCCCTCTATGAGGTTTCCCAAGGGGTGTTCCAGGGACAGTACACGGTGCAGCCGGGCGATACGCTGATCGGCCGTCCGATCGAGCTTTCCATCGCTTGGGGCGATACGACGGCCGTTCAGGAAGTAGAATCGTCGCTGGAGCTGATCGAGGGGCCGATGCCCCGCATCGTTCAGACCAAGGCGGGAGCGTACTTAAACTACGGCCTGGGCGGAGACCGTCTGGGCGGAGCCAAGATCAATTCCCTGGCCGAGGGCATCAAGCTTCAGGTCGTGGGCCGGGTAAACCAGATGTACAAGGTGCGCCTTTCGCGCAATACCGTGGCGTGGATTCCGGTATCCTGCACCGAGCCGATGCCGGAGGGAACGTTTGCTGCCGAGTCGCTGACCGATTCGTGGAGTGTAACCACCGGTGGGAAGTACGATCAGCTCACCGTAGGGTTGTCCGAGCGCCTGCCGTACATCATCACCGAGGACCCGGATCTGCATCGGATCAACATCGACCTGTATGGGGCGGCCTGCAATACCAACTGGATCACCCAACTCAAAGGTGAAAAAGAGATCGCCAACGTGTCCTACCGTCAGGTGCAGGACGACGTGCTGCGGGTGATCGTCGAGTTGCGCGACAGCCAGATGTGGGGCTATTCGGTGGGCTACCGCGGCAACAGCCTGGTGGTTCGGGTCAAACACCGCCCGGAAAGCCTCAAGTTGAGCAACCTGACCATTGCGGTGGATGCCGGACACGGCGAACCGTGGAACGGTGCGCGCACTACCAGCGGTGTGAAGGAGCAGGACTTGACCAAGGATATGGCCGAGCACCTCAAGGCGGTATTGGAAGCCAAGGGTGCGAAAGTGATCCTCACCCGTCCGGGGCTCGACAATGCTTCGATGGACGAACGCAAGGCGGCTGCGCTCGATGGCGGGGCGGACATCCTGATCTCGATCCACTGCAATGCCGGCGGGTCGCCTTTTGCGGCCAAGGGGACGAGCACCTACTACCGCCATCTGTCCCAGCGTCCGCTTTCGGTCTATATCCTGGAGAGTATCCTGGAGATGGATGTGAACAATTTCGGCAACATCGGCAATTTCAACTTCTCGCTCAACCAGCCTACCGAATACCTGACAGTGCTGGTGGAGACTTTGTTCCTTTCCACCCCGGAAGATTCGGCCAAGATTCTGGACAAGCGCTTCCGCGACGAGATGATGGATCGGGTCGCCTGGGGTCTGGAGAAGTTCCTGGCTTCGGTGCCCGGCAGCGATGCCAAGGCGCCCAAGAAGTTCAAACCTTCCAAGTAATCGAATTCTTG
>DVLY01000035.1 GCA_018715295.1 Candidatus Merdimorpha stercoravium
AACCATGCAGGAGAAAACCGAACGAAAGAGACTCTTTATCGAGACCTATGGCTGCCAGATGAATGTGGCGGACAGCGAGGTGGTGGCCGGGATCATGGCCGGTGAGGGTTACGAACTGACCGACGAGCTCAAGGCCGCCGATCTGATCCTGGTCAACACGTGTTCCGTGCGGGAGAAAGCCGAGCAGACGGTACGCAACAAACTGGCCAATTTCACCCATCTGAAGCGCCTGCGCCCCCATCTGGTGATCGGGGTGCTGGGCTGCATGGCCGAGCGCCTGAAAGAAAAACTGCTCGAAGAGGAACGCATGGTCGATCTGGTGGCCGGCCCGGATGCCTACCGCGACCTGCCCCGTCTGGTGGGACGGGCGCAGGCCTCCCTTTCGGCGGTAAATGTCCGTCTGTCCTTGTGCGAAACCTACGACGGGATCCGCCCGGTGCGTCTTTCGGAAGGCTCTCCGACGGCTTTCGTATCGGTAATGCGGGGATGCGACAACATGTGCACGTATTGCGTGGTGCCCTACACCCGGGGGCGGGAACGCAGCCGCGACCCGCAGTCCGTGCTGGAGGAGATCGGCGTGTTGCAGGACAAGGGGGTGCGCGAGGTAACGCTTCTGGGGCAGAACATCGATTCGTACCTGTGGTACGGCGGCGGGGCGAAAAAGGATTTCGAGAAGGCTTCCCGGGAGGCTCGGGAGAATGCCTGCCGTTTTTCGGGACTTTTGTCCCGGGTGGCGGAGGCGTTTCCCCGGATGCGCATCCGTTTCTGCACGTCCAATCCGCACGACATGACCGATGACGTGCTCGATGCGATCGCTTCCCATCCCAACATCTGCCGGTATCTGCACCTGCCATTCCAAAGCGGATCGACCCGTATCCTGCGCCACATGCACCGGGGCTACACCCGGGAGGAATACCTGGCGCTGATCGACCGGATCCGGGCCAAGCTGCCCGATTGCGGATTGACGATGGACGTGATCGCGGGTTACCCGACCGAAACGGAGGAAGACCATCGCCAGACCCTTTCCCTGATGGAATACGTCAAGTACGACTTCGGATACATGTTCAAGTATTCCGAACGCCCGGGTACGTATGCCGCCCGGCATTACCCCGATGATGTGCCCGAGGAGGTGAAGCAGCGCCGCTTGGACGAGATCATCGCACTCCAGGCGCAGCATTCCGCCTGGCGCAACGCGCAGTACATCGGACGCGAGTGCGAGGTGCTGTGCGAAGGGACGAGCAAGAAGGATGCCGGCCGCCTGTTCGGGCGCAACAGCCAGGGGATCGTCGTGGTGTTCGACGCAGCGGGACATCGCGTGGGCGATTTCGTCCGGGTGCGCATCGACGATACCACCCAGGGGACGCTCCTGGGAAGCGTAGTGGAACCCGGTGCCGGCAAGTAAGCAAGGGGACAAAAAAACGAAAGACGAGATATGGACAAGTTTTTAGAACGCTATTCTTCGGTCATCGAGCAGGCTTTCGGGGAGTACTACCGCCGGCACACCTCGCCCGAGCACCTGTACCAGCCGGTGCACTACATCCTTTCCCTGGGAGGGAAACGGCTGCGCCCGGCACTGGTGCTGTTGGCGGCGGACAGTTTCGGCTGCCCGCTGGAAAAGGCCATGCCTGCGGCCATGGCGATCGAGGTATTCCACAACTTTTCGCTGGTGCACGACGACATCATGGACCGCGCCCCCTTGCGGCGGGGACATCCGACGGTGCATTGCCGCTGGGATGCCAATACGGCGATCCTCTCGGGCGATGTGATGATGATCCAGGCTTACGAACTGTTCGAAACTTATCGGGGCGATACCTTCCGGGAGGTCATCCTGGCTTTCAACCGCGTGGCCCGGCAGGTATGCGAGGGACAGCAGCTCGACATGGATTACGAAAATATCGAAGACGTCTCCCAAGCGCAGTACATGGAGATGATCCGCCTCAAGACGGCGGTGCTCATCGGCGGGGCGCTGCGTATAGGCGGTATCGTAGCCGGAGCTTCCGCCCGGGAACTCGAAGCGCTGGAAGGTTTCGGTACCGATGTCGGTCTGGCGTTCCAGCTCACGGACGATTACCTGGATACCTTCGGCGATCCCCGGACCTTCGGCAAACGGATCGGCGGGGACATCCTCGAAGGGAAAAAGACTTTCCTGTACATCACGGCGCGCGAGCGGGCTTCGCGGGAGGAGTTCGAGCGGGCCTTCTCCCTGGCGGACGAGGAGGAAAAGATCGAAGCGGTTCGGGACCTGTACAGGGCAACCGGAGCGGACCAGGCCTTGCGCGAGCAGATAGACCGCTATACCGAGAAGGCCTTGGCTCATGTGGACCGCCTGCCTTTTTCGCAGCCTTATCGCGAGCATTACATCCGCCTGGCGCGTGCGCTGGTGCAGCGGAAACTGTAAAGGCCGTTGCAAAGACAGCGGTTCAAGCCAAAGAGCGGTTGCAGGCCCAGCCTGCAACCGCTCTTTGGCTTTTTGCTTGGAAAGGGACGCGGAGCCGAAACGAACGCTACGGAAGGGGAAAACGCCAGATGGTTTCCTGATCCTCCTGCGGTACGCCGCTGGCATAAGCGTAACGGCCGTCGGGCGAAACGGCAAGGGTGCTGATGGGATGGTTCGTCCGGTAGCATTTGACGGGGTTCCCCTCCCAGTCGTACACGTAGATACGGTCGGTATAGTGCCACCGTTCGTCTGCCTTGTCGGTCAGGTTACGCATTTGCCCCATGGTGTAGTCGTTGTAAATGACATAAATGTACTCCTGCGTAACCGATACCGCCCGCACGCCCGTCCACGAATCGTCGGCTATCCGCCTGTTGTTCAGGGGAGCATCGGTGAATTCGTATTTCGGCAGATCTGCACAGAGGGCTCGGGGATTTTCGACCCGTCCGTTTTTGCAGTCGAAAACAAGGACGTAGCGTCCGAAGCTGCGGGTGTAAAAAACAAAGCGGTCTTTCTGCGGGTGCTTTTCGATCTGGCCGGAGTAAATGATGGACTTTGATTGGGACCTTCCCGGTATGTCGTCGGGAAACTCAAACCCGGCAGGGACAAGCCGCTCTTGTGCAGGGTAAAACAGAAAGAACATCTCCTGGTTGTCGTTCTGGCTGCCGGTAACCAGCAGGGTGGAATCGTTCAGCGGATAGCCGTCTTTGAGGTTGAAGTAACCGTTCCAGTGCAAGGACTTCCATACCGGAGGCACCTGCAGCGAATCGTCCGAAGGAGGCCAAGCGGTTTTCAGGATTTTGTTTTCTCCATTGAACAGCCCCAAGGCATAGAGCGTATCGCGAAGCAGCTTCATCTGCGGGATGTAGAGGTCTTCCGGCCCATCCCCCTTGGGAAGGATTTCCTGCAGGAACAGCAGGGAATCCCCCTGGATGCGGTAAAGGGCTACCGTATGGCTTTCCGAACGGTGCAAGCGGAAAAACAGGCGGCCGCTATCCGACAGGATCGGGACACAACCCACTTTCGGGCGGTCGAATGCCATCCTGACACCGGAAACGGGCGTTTGTTCCCATGCCGGCTCCTCTTTCTGCGAGGAGTCTTTGCAACTGCCCACCAGCAGCACAAGGAACAGGAAGGGTAGGAAGCTCTGCGTTGTTTTCATGGTCGCAAAAAGGGAATGTTGTCCCACCGTTTGATTTGACGGGTAATTTTCTCCTCGTACAGCATCCCGTAGTCGATGCGGGTGTCTGGGGCAGCATGTCCGGCTCCCAGAGAGAAGAACCACCCTCCCTTTCCTCCACCTTCGAGGAGTTCGGGAGAAGCCGAGGATAAACCCGAGCTAAAGATAATGAATAATTCATGTCGTCGCCCGGTGGGATACGGGAAATATTTTTATAAAAAATCCCGCAAACCCTTCGAGGGCTTGCGGGACAAGGCCACGCCTATGGATTCGATTCAGAAATTGTCCTGATGGTTCTCGTTGTCTTCGTGCGGTTCGTAACCACCGGTGCGGTATCCTCCGCGGTCGGAGTAGTTGTCGCGGCGCTGATAGCCCCCTTCGCGGCGTTGGTAGCCTCCCTCGCGGCGTTGGTAGCCACCTTCGCGGCGCTGGTAGCCTCCCTCGCGGCGCTGGTAACCCCCTTCGCGGCGCTGGTAGCCTCCCTCGCGACGCTGGAAACCACCCTCGCGACGCTGGAAACCACCCTCACGGGGTTGGTATCCGCCTTCGCGCGGCTGATAGCCTCCTTCACGGCGCTGGAAGCCTCCTTCGCGGTGTTGCGGGTAGCCTCCGTGCGCTTTCTTGTAATCTTCGTGCGGAACCGCTTCTTTGGTAGCGATGGAAGAACCTTCGTACTCCACGCCGTTGAGCGCTTCGACTGCCTGGCGGCCTTGTTCGTCGTCCGCCATTTCGACAAAACCGTAACATTTCGACCGACCGGTTTCACGGTCCATGATCACTTTGGAGGAAGTAACTTCTCCGAATTGCTCGAAAAGAGCTTGCAAGGACTCCGCCGTGGTGTTCGGGGAAAGCCTTGCTGCAAAAATTTTCATCAATGTAAAAAATTTAGAAATAAATAAATAACGAAAAAACACCTCGCCCGAATCGGGAGAGAGGCTGCGCCAAAATTACGATTATTTATGTTACCGGAAAATTTTTCCCGGAAATATTCCCTAATTTTGACCTCTGTTTTCCAACAAGGATTCGCCCATGACCGAACACCTGCGCAAATATCTCGCCCGACATGGCTTCGGGGTGTGCAAAAGGCTCACCGCCCGGATGGCTATCCGCACCAATTCCATGCGGGTATTCATGATATACAGCGCGTTTTTTACCCTCGGAGCCTCCTTTGTGCTGTACCTGGCGCTGGCTTTCGGCTTGAAGGTAAAGGACCTGGTATTCCGTCGCCGGGAGTCGGCCTTCGATTTCTGAGCCCGAAAGGGACGGACGGTGCGAAACAAGGACGATCGAAAGAAAAACAACGAAAATAAAAGGGAGAGAAAGACAATGGATTTTGACAAGGAAAAAATCGTCGAAGCCCTGCGCCCGATCAACATGCCCGGTACTTCGCAGGACCTGGTAACCATGGGCGGGGTGCGGAAAGTCGAGGTGGACGGCCGCCGGATACACATCGAAGCCGTCGTATTTACCCCGGCCCTCAATATGCGCCGCAAGGTGGAAAACCAGATCAAGTACCTGGTGGAAAAACTGTATCCCGAAGCCGAAGTAAGCGCTGCGGTGGGCAGTGAAAAACCGCAGGACGATCCCATCGCCCCGATCGAGACCTCCATCTCCCGGGTGCGCCACATCATCGCCATCGCTTCGGGCAAGGGCGGGGTGGGAAAATCCACCGTCGCCGCCAATCTCGCCGTCGCTTTGGCCCAGGCCGGTTACCGCGTAGGACTGGTCGACGCCGATATTTACGGTCCGTCGATGCCCATCATGTTCGACGTGGAGGGAGCGATGCCTACCGCGGTGGAACAGGACGGGAAGGACATGATGACCCCCATCGAGGCCTACGGGATCAAGTTGCAGTCCATCGGCTTTTTCGCGCGGCCCGATCAGGCAATGGCCTGGCGGGGAGCGATGGCCACCAAGGCACTCCAGCAGATGGTCTTCGAAACCCAGTGGGGCGAGTTGGACTACCTGCTCATCGACATGCCTCCCGGAACGGGCGACGTGCATCTGACCTTGACCGGTTCGCTGCCGCTCACTGGAGCGATCATCGTAACCACACCTCAGAACGTAGCGCTGAACGATGCCCGCCGGGGGATCGAACTGTTCCTCAACAAAAATATCCATGTGCCCATCGTAGGGCTTATCGAGAACATGGCCTACTTCACCCCGGCCGAATTGCCGCAAAACCGTTATTACATCTTCGGACGCTCGGGCGGGAAGGCGCTGGCAGCCGACTATAAGATCCCGTTCCTGGGCGAAATACCCCTGGTGCAGTCCATCCGCGAGGCTTCCGATGCCGGACGTCCGGTCGCTTTGGATGGCGAAACCCCGATGGGACGGGCTTTTTCCGACATTGCCGCCAAAGTGGTGGAGTTCGCTTCCCGGGAAGCCTGAGGCGCGGGCCAGGCCGATTGGCCGGGGCGGAAGGCCATCAGGAAAACTTTTTTTGGAAAAGAATACAAAACATTGAAGGGATGGAGCATTTGCTCCATCCCTTTAATGTTTGTCGGTAAGAAGGATGTCCGGGCCGGTATCAGGCAAGTTTCTCCCGGCCGGGAGAGGCCTTTTCCCGTCAGTTGGAACGCTGGCGCCCATGGATGTGGGGAAGTCCCCATTCCTGGCACTGGTCGCACCACTGGCGGATGTCTTCGCCCGTATAGTTGGTGATGTAGATGATGTGGTCGCGGTAGGTGGGAGTGGTAGATCGGCGGGAGGAACTTTTGGAGTCTTCGTCGTGCTGGGAGTCCGACTCGTAGGCCGACGAACTGTTGGAGAGGGCTTGATAGGCATTGAGGTTGGCTTGCCCCCAGGCGACCGACGCTTCCATCCAGGAGTCCCGGGACATGGGCGGGCCGTAGGATTCCAAGGGCGAGAGCGATCCGCCTCCGTGATACGTGGCTGCCGTCAAGTCGCGCCGGAGGGTAAAGGTGCTGGCATAGTCGCCGCGGTTCTTGAAGACAAAGTCGTCCCCCGAGATGCTCATCGTGCCGTTCCAGACGAAAAACGGTTCGATGCTGCCGGCAAAGGCGGCACAGCAATAGGCTCCGTCCGGTCCGTCTCCGCCCCAAACGCGGATGGGGCAGTGGTTTTTGGTGGATCCGGGAAGGTCCGTCCGGTTTTCCAGGTAGATTTCGAAATGCTCCGGAAGACGGGAATGCGCCTGGGCGGCCCGGTCGGCTGCCGGAGTCGCTTCCGTACCCGTGCCTTCGAATTCGGCGTAGTCGCTGTAGGCAATGTCGTTGCCCTGGGCGTCGAACAGGCATACCTGGCAGTAGTAGGTGTGCGATCCGGGGAGCAGGTGGAGTTCTTCGTTGGGAATGAAAAGGGTAAAGTCGCTGTACTCCGTTCCCGGATACGAAGGGGTGAAATGTTCGCTGGTGCATACGTTCCCATCGGTGGTGTAATAGCGGCGGTTGAGGTCTTTCACCCCGACTCCTTTCGGCGATTCGATGTAGGCGACGGCCTCGCCCTGCTGTCCCTGCATGTCCCAGACGGTAAATGTGAGATGGATGCGAAGGCCGGTCTGTCCATCCTGCGAAATGTTGTGCTCCAGCCAGATCCGGTCGACGGTGGCAGAAGCGGCGAAGGTTCCGGCGGCACTCCACAGGCAGAAGACCGACAGGAAAACAGCGCGAAAAAGATGCTTCATGGTCGTAGGAAGATGAGAACACATATTCGTAGTTGTCCCGGCGGTTCCGGTTGGGTCGGAACGCTTCCGCGACAAGATCAAAGATACGGAATGCTGTGGGGAAAATGACGTTTTTTCCGGAAGCAAAGGCAGCTCGTTTTCCGGTATAAAAGCAGGGGGAATCCTCCGGTTTTTTAAGTCGCGTCAGTTTGTTACCTTTGCAGGGATGGGGCAGGAAGTCCTGCCGGGAAAAGAAGTATGGCAACGATAAGAGTAACAAAGGAATTCGGCTTCGAAGCGGCCCATGCGCTGTACAATTACGACGGGGAGTGTTCCAACATCCACGGGCATTCCTACCGCCTGTTCGTCACGGTCAAGGGCGAGCCGATCTCGGCCCCCGGACATCCCAAGAACGGGATGGTGGTGGATTTTTCGGTGCTCAAGGACATCGTGAACCGCCGGATCGTCGAGCCGCTCGACCATAGTTTCATGGTGTATGCCGAAAGTCCCCAGGGCGATATTTCCCGTTCCTTGGCCGGCAAGGGAGTAGGTATGAAGATCGTCGAATGCCACTTCCCGCCTACGTGCGAGATGTTGTTGGCCGACTTTGCCGAGCGTATCCGCGGGGAATTGCCCGAAGGGATCACCCTGGAAGCGTTGCGGCTGTACGAGACGGCCAGTTCGTACGCCGAATGGTTCGCCCAGGACAATCCCCGATAGAAAAAAACGAAATATCCTCAAGGCCTTCGATGGAAAAGATAAAGATCGATCTGGAAGAGGGAAAAAGCGTCTATTTCGCTTCGGACATGCACCTGGGATCGGGGGGCTTCCTCCGTACCCGGGCGAAGGAAAAACTGCTGCTGCGCTGGATGGACCGGATCCGTCCCGACTGCGGGGCGCTGGTGCTCTGCGGGGATGTGTTCGACTTCTGGTACGAGTGGAAAAAGGTCGTCCCCAAAGGGTATGTGCGCCTGCTGGGAAAGATCGTCCAATGGACCGACGAAGGTATCCCGGTGTACTTTTTCTCGGGCAACCACGACATGTGGGCCAAGGATTATTTCGCGCGCGAGCTCGGAGTCGAGATGTTTCACGAGCCGCGGGAGTTCGATATTTCCGGCAAGAGGTTCTTCGTGGGACACGGCGACGGCTTGGGCCCGAAAGACCATCGTTTCAAGATGATGAAAGCGGTGTTCAAAAATCCGGTGGCGCGCTGGCTGTTTTCCCACCTGCTCCATCCCGATTTTGCCATGCGGACGGCCGACTATTTTTCCCGGCGCTCGCGCGCGGCGGCGGGTTGTTCGCAAAACACCTATTTGGGCGACGAGAACGAGTGGCTGTACCAGTTCTGCGTCGATACGCTCAAGGGACAGCATTACGACTATTTCGTCTTCGGACACCGCCACCTGCCCATCGACAAACCGCTTGCAGGCGGGGCGCGGTACATCAACCTGGGCGACTGGATATCGTTCTACACCTACGGACAGTGGGACGGGACGCAGTTTGCCCTGAAAACCTGTCCGCACGATGGCTTGTGAGTTTTACGGTCGGGGAAAACTGTTGCTTTCGGGCGAATACCTGGTGCTGGACGGGGCCGAGGCTTTGGCCCTGGGCTTGCGGGTAGGGCAGCGGATGCGTGTGGAAGATGTCCCGGGGGACGGCTTGGAATGGGAAAGCACGGAGAAGGACGGGAGCGTTTGGTTTTCGGCCCGTTTTGCGGCGGACGGGACTTTGCAGGAGGCTTCGGATGCGGCCGTGGCGGTGCGCTTGAAGGACTTGCTGGCGGTGTGCCGGGAAGAAAATCCTCGGTTTGACTTTTCGGGAAAGAGGGTCTGCCTCCATGCGGAATTCGACCGTTCGTGGGGCTTGGGCTCGTCTTCGACCTTGATCTATACTCTGGCGCAGTGGGCGCAGGTCGATCCGTTCGCGCTGGTGCGCCGGGCGTGGCCGGGCAGCGGTTACGATGTGGCGTGTGCGGGCATCCGCCAGGGGAATGCGCTGTTGTACCGTTTGGAGCAGGGTAGTCCCCGCTGGGAGGAGGTGGTGTTCCGTCCGCCGTTTGCCCACCGGCTTTACTTTGTGTACAGCGGGGCGAAGCAGAATACGGCTTCGGCGGTGTCTGTCTATCGGCAACTTCCCGCGGAAAGAAGGCTGGAAGCGGCCGGACAGGTCACGCGGATGGCTCGGCAGATGCTCTCGTGCCGGGCGTTGGGCGATTTTGAACTTCTGGTGGAGCGGCACGAATGTTTGCTCGGGAATCTGTTGGGAGTCGAACCGGTAGGCCGCCGTTGTTTTGCCGATTACAAGGGCGGGGTGGTGAAGAGCCTCGGGGCTTGGGGAGGCGATTTTTTACTGGTCACCGGAGAATGCGCTCCGGAGTATTTCCAGGGCAAAGGTTTTCGTATCGTTTTACCTTTTAACACTATAGCAGCAAAATAATCGTTCGTTTTTCTTGCGCGAACGCGAAAAAAGAGTATTTTTGCACCTCCTGTACAACGGGTGATTTCGGTCGCCTCAAAAACCTGGTATAACTATGTATTGGACTCTCGAATTGGCACAATATCTCAGCGATGCTCCCTGGCCTGCGACCAAGGACGAACTGATCGACTACGCCATTCGTACCGGTGCTCCGCTGGAAGTGGTGGAAAACCTCCAGGCGGCCGAGGA
>DVLY01000036.1 GCA_018715295.1 Candidatus Merdimorpha stercoravium
CTCGCTGCCCTGTACCAGCGGCAGACGGACTGTGTCGTTGCACAGCGCGGTCAATCCCATGGCCGTTTTGATACCGACCGGGTTGCCTTCCTTGCACAGGAGCGTCATGAAGTCCAGGTATCGGTAGTGAAGCTCCAAGGCGCGGTGCGTGCGCCCTTTGAGAGCCAGGCGGATCATCTCGGCGGTGTCTTTGGGGAAGATGTTGGCCATGACGCTGATGAGCCCTTGTGCGCCCAAAAGCACTGCCGGCACGCCGAGGGCATCGTCGCCGCAGAGGACGGAAAATTCCTCCGGGCGGTGGGCCAGCAGCTGCATCAGTTGGGGCATCGAACCGGAGGATTCCTTGATTCCGACGATGTTCCCGAAGTCGCGGGCCAGTCGCAGGGTGGTCTCGGCTTCGAGGTTTACGCCGGTGCGCGAGGGGATGTTGTACAGCAGGATGGGCAGCGGACTGGCTTGCGCCAGTGCAGCGAAATGCTCGTAGAGGCCTTGTTGCGAGGGGCGGTTGTAGTACGGGGCCACCGAGAGCAGGGCTGAAAACGCGCTCGTGTCGATCGTTTGCAGACTGCGCACCAGGGCGGCGGTGTCGTTGCCCCCGGCGCCGAGTACCAAGGGCACGCGCCCACGGGTAGCTACGGCAACGCATTGGAGGATCTGTTGCTTTTCCTCGTCGGTCAGGGTGGCGCTTTCGCCGGTGGTACCCAGCACGACCAGGAAATCCACACGGCCGTTTATCAGGTTGTTTACGGTTCTTTCCAAAGACGTATAGTCTACTTCCCCCGCCGAAGTGAAAGGGGTGATCAGCGCCACGCCGGTTCCGGTCAACATTTTTTTGTAGGTTTTATAAAAACAGGTTTATGGATGAGAGAGATCGATTTTGTCCAGACAAGCCAGCAGTTGGGCGAAGGCCTCGGGGTTTTCCTGGGCAGAGAGGGGCATCTCGAAGCGGAAGTCGAACCAGGCAGAGGGCTTGTTCACGGCGACCTTGAAATCCGCGCGAACCTTGCCCAGGATTTTTTTCATCCGCCCGCTCTGCGCAAGGCTCAAATCGAGCAGTACATCGTAAGGTTTGCGCAGGAAAGCGGCTGTGCCGCTGTTGTTTTTTATCCAGCCCAGGAAGTTGAAATCGGAAGATAGGCTCTCGGTGTACGGCACCTCCACCGGGGACAGGTCGTTTTTCTTGTGGCGCAGACCCAGGATTTCCGTTGCCAGGGGGAACTCCCGGGAGGCTTTCAAAAAGCCCGTCAGCAAGGCGCGGGAATGCTCGTTCTGATCGTCGAAGATTACCCCGCAGGACGGATGCCCGGAGAGGATTTTCCGGGGAGCGGCAGTCGGGTCGGTTTTTGTATTTTTGGTCATCGGTTTTTTCGAGTGTTCCGTTCAAAATTAGTTATTTTTGCACCAAATAAATATCACAATACCCTAAAACGATGTTAAATAATAGATTGGGGCGCTTGGCGCTCTTGGCCCTGCTCCCGCTTTCCTTTGGCGGATGTTCTTCCGGCGGGTACCAGGTGGAGAAGATCACGGCCAGCCATATCGAGGTCGATCCTTCGGTGCCGGAGGACGTTCGGATGGAGGCTTTCCTGGCTCCGTATCGGGACAGCCTGTCCGTATTGTTGGATCAAGTGATCGCCTACAGCCCGCAGTACCTCTCCAAGAACGACCAAAACGGGCTCCTGGGTGCTTGGCTGGCCGACTTGAGCATCGAACAAGTGGAGACGTACCTTCGCAGCCAAGGGGTCGATCCGCAGATCGACATCGCGCTGTTCAATGCGGGCGGAGAGCGTACATCCCTGCCTCAGGGAGAGGTCAAGCGGAGTTTTGTGTACGAATTCATGCCGTTCGAGAACAAGTACATGCTGGTGCGCTTGCGGGGGCAGCAGATGGAGGAGATGTTCCGTTACCTGGCCGATGATGCCTTGCAGGGCACGTTCCATCCGCTGGGCGGGTTGAACCTGCAGATCCGCGACAAGGGGCGGAAGATCACGGCCCGTATCGGCGGGAAACGTTTCGATCCGAAGAAAGAATACACGGTCCTTACCACCGATTTCCTGTACAACGGAGGGGACAACATGACTTTCTTTGCCCAGAACCAGGGCGTGCTGGAGACCAGTCTGAAGATGCGCGAGTCCATCATGGACTATTTCGCACAGACCGATACGATAACCTTGCCAAAAGACCTGCGTTATGAAATTAAGTAAGATATTCCAACTTGCGCTCGCCGCAGCGATCGTAGTGGCGGCCGCCGTGAAGGTTTTCGACGGAGGGGTGGCCGGAAAGGAAAAGACCATCACCATTCTCCATACCAACGATACGCACAGCCAGATATTCCCCATCGCGGCGGACAAGGGACGCTGGGCCGGTTACGGAGGCTATGCCAAACGCGCTTACCTGATCGACGGTATCCGCGCCGAGGGCCATGGGGTATTGCTGTTCGACTCGGGCGATTTCAGCCAAGGTACGCCGTACTTCAATTTCTTCAAGGGCAACATCGAGGTGGACGCGATGGGGCGGATGGGCTACGATGCGGTAACGCTGGGCAACCACGAATTTGACAACGGCGTGGAGGAGTTGGCCCGGCGGGTGGATCGGGCGGAATTTCCCGTGTTGTCGGCCAATTACGACTTTTCCGGGTCGGCGATGGAGGGAAGAACGCTTCCCTTCAAGATATTCGATGTGAAAGGCGTCAAAGTGGGCGCATTCGGTCTGACGATCGACACGCGCGGCATGGTGGATGCCGCCAATGCCCGGGGAGCGGTGTACAAGGACCCCGTGGCCTGTGCGCAATGGGCAGCCGATACCTTGCGGGCGTTGGGTGCCGATGTGGTGGTGGCGCTTACCCATTTGGGTGAACGCAGCACCCCGTTTTATATCGGCGACGATTCGCTGGCGGCCAAGACTTCGGGCATCGACCTGATCCTGGGCGGGCATTCGCATACCGACGGTATATCGACCGTGCGCAACAAGGAGGGGGGCGAGGTAACCATCGTCCAGCAGGCCAGTCAAGGACGGCTCCTGGGTCGGGTGGACATTACCGTAAAGAAAAAGAAGAAAGAGTGAGGTGTTTTTGCCTGAAGGAACGATGAAGGAAGGAGATACGAAGAAAAAAGCGGACGTAGCGGCTTGGGCGTATGCATTGCGGCTGCGGACCTTGCCCTTGTCCTGGGCCGGGACGGTGATGGCGGCCGGGTTGGCTGCCAGTGCGGGGACGTTTCGCTGGGGGGTGTTCGTGCTGATGTTTTTCACGGCGAGCCTCCTGCAGATCCTCTCCAACATGGCCAACGATTACGGCGATTATGTCAAGGGGACGGACGGCGAGTCGCGGATAGGACCGCGCAGGGCCTTGGCTTCCGGAAGGATCGCTCCCGGGGAATTCGTCCGGGGAATGGCCTTGGTGTGCCTGCTGACGATGGGGGTCGGGTTGGCGTTGGTGCTGACGGCCTTCGGTTGGCGGGCGATAGGCTACGTGCTGTTGTTCCTGGCTTTGGGGGCCGGGTGCATCGTGGCGGCGGTGAAATATACGGTGGGACGCCGGGCCTATGGATACAGCGGCTGGGGCGAGGTGTTCGTGTTCCTGTTCTTCGGTCTGGTGGCGGTGTGCGGAGGGGCGTTCCTGTACACGGGCCGCTGGGATGCGCTCTGGCTGTTGCCGGGGGCGGCGTTGGGCTTGCTCTCCTCCGGGGTGCTCCATCTGAACAACCTGCGCGATGCGGAGGGCGACCGAGCCAACGGGAAAAATACGCTGGCTTCGCGCATGTCGCTGCGCTGGGGTCTGGCGTTTCAATGCGGGCTGATCGTGGGGGCTATCGTGCTGTTGTTGGCGTACATGGATGCTACGTACCGGACTACGCTTTGGTATTTGCCTACGGCGTTGTGTTTGATCAATATTCCGCTGACGGTGCAGATAAAACGCCGGGAGGAGGCCGACAAGCTCCTGAAGGTGCTGTCGGTGAGTACGCTGGCGATGTGCGCGGTGTTTGCGGTGGCAGTCAATGTTTGACGGGCAGCCGA
>DVLY01000037.1 GCA_018715295.1 Candidatus Merdimorpha stercoravium
CTCAAATACTCCAACAATTTTTCTCTGTCAGAATGCTCCGGATCGATGTACTTCGACCAAATAGCGTGCATATCCTCATATTCGCTGATGTATGTCCACTGCGAATATAACCAATACGAAGGAGAGTCTATGGGCATCGTTTCCCCATCTTTCAGGTCATATACCGGGGTCTCCGAATAAAACACACGTGCCCACACAGTGCTCCCATCCCAATATTTTTCCTCACGTGCGAACACCAGATACTTTTCTCCATAATACCCCTGCTCCTTTTTCACATAGCGATAAGTGTGGCCGGACAAAGCCAGGAACTCCGAACACCTCTCCACCAAGGAGTCTATGCTACTTGTCTTTTGATTGAAATAATATGACGGGAAATGACCCTGCGCCCATCCGGCGAAAGGCCATAAAGCTAAAATATATAACAACAACTTATTCATGGTATAAATCTTTGTTTGGTTGTCCAAATATAGGGCAAAGCCGCCGTTTCAGACGGCTTGAAGCCTCGAACCCTCTTATGAGCCACCGCCGATCAATGCGCCTCGAGCCAATTGGCACCCGTACCCACTTCGACCACCAGCGGCACCCTCCCCTGCCAGGCAGCCTCCATCTTTTCTTTTACCAGCGCCTCCACCTCCTCCAGTTCGGCCACAGGAACATCCAATACCAACTCGTCGTGTACCTGCAGGAGCATCTTTGCCGCGTAGCCCCCGGAGTTGAGCGCCGCGAATACCTCGATCATCGCGCGTTTGACGATGTCGGCCGCCGAACCCTGGATCGGGGCGTTGATCGCGTTGCGTTCGGCCGCTGCGCGGACATTGGCATTGCGGGAGAGGATGTCCGGCAAGTAACGCCGACGGCCCAGAATGGTCTCCACATAGCCATGCGTGCGGGCGAACTCCTTGACCGATTCGATGTAGTCCCGCAGTTTGGGATATGTCCGGTAGTACGAATCGATCACTGCCGCTGCCTCGGCCCGCGAGAGGGTCGTCTGGCGGGAAAGACCGTGCGGCGACACCCCGTAGATGATGCCGAAATTCACGCTTTTGGCGTGGCTGCGCTGCTCCCGGGTTACCTCCTCCAACGGCACGCCGAATACCCGCGAAGCGGTCGAACGGTGGATGTCCTGCCCTTGGGCGAAGGCCTCGATCATCGCATCTTCCCCCGCCAGGGAAGCAATGATGCGCAGTTCGATCTGCGAATAGTCCGCCGAAAGGATCCGATGATTGTCCGACGAAGCGACGAAAGCCCGCCGGATCATCTGCCCCCGGGGGGTGCGCACCGGAATGTTCTGCAGGTTGGGATTGGACGAGGACAGACGTCCGGTAGCCGTAAGGGTCTGGTTGAACGAAGTATGGATGCGTCCCGTGTGGGGATTGATCTCCTGGGGCAGCGCTTCGATGTAGGTGGAGAGCAGTTTTCCGATGGAACGGTATTCCAGGATGTCCGCCACGATGGGGTGTTCGGGCGCCAGGTCGGAAAGCACCTCCTCCGAAGTGGACCATTGTCCCGTTTTGGTCTTTTTCGGCTTGTCGATCAGCGCGAGGCGGCCGAAGAGCACCTCGCCCAGTTGTTTGGGCGAATTGAGGTTGAACCGCTCGCCCGCCTGTTCGAAGATCCGGGCCTCCACCCCCTCGAGTTCCGCCTGGAATTCCTGCCGCAGCCGCGCCAGTTCAGCCGTGTCGATGCGCACCCCGGTGCGTTCCATGTCGGCCAGCACAGGGATCAGCGGCGTCTCCAGACGAAGGAACAACTCCCGGGCGCCTTTTTCGTCCAGCATCGGGTCGAGCACCTGGCGCAGTTGCCCGGTGATGTCCGCATCTTCGCACGCGTATTCCTTGAGCCGCTCCGGATCGACCCTCCGGATGTCTTTCTCGCGCCCCATCATTTCCGTGTAGCTCATCGGACGGTAGCGGAGGTATTGCTCGGAAAGGATGTCCATCCCGTGGCGGGATTCGGGGTTGATCAGGTAATGCGCCACCATCGTGTCGAACAGCGGCCCCTGTACCCGGATGCCGTACCCGGCCAGTACCTCGATGTCGAATTTGAGGTTTTGTCCGGTTTTCCCGATCGAGGGGTCTTCGAACACCTCCCGAAAGCGTTCCAAGGTTTCTTTCGTCTGCTGCGGCTCGCCGTCCAGACGTACCCAGTAGCCCTCCCCCTTTTCCAGCGAGAAGGACATCCCGACGATCCGGGTGTCGAAAGCCTTGAGCGAAGTAGTTTCCGTATCGAAAGTAAACTCTTTCGCCTTCTTGAGCCGTCCGATCAGTGCCTCGAGTTCGGCCGGATCGCGGACCTCCACGTATCGGTGCGGCGTCTCGGCCAGCCCGGGAAGAGTAGCGAACAAGTCTCCGGTTGCCCCTTGCGGATCGGCGAACATGTCGAGCTGTCCGGCGGGCGAAGTCCCCGGGTCGGACGGGGAGTTTTCCTTCGCTGCCGATGAGGTCTGCGGGGATTCTTCCGGCACGTTCCCGCCGAAATCCCGATAGACGGTCTCCATCATCCGCCGGAGTTCCAACCGCTGGAAAATGTCCCGAACGGCTGACAAATCGGGACGGTCCAAATGGAAGGCCTTGGGGTCGAAAGCGACCGGAACGTCCGTTTCGATGGTGGCCAGCCGTTTGGACAGCAGGCCGAGTTCCTTGTTTTCCTCGATCTTTTTGCCCAAGGCTCCGCCGATCTCTCCCGCGTGCGCCAGCAGGTTTTCCATCGTGCCGTACTCGGCGAGGAATTTCTTGGCCGTTTTTTCCCCTACTCCCGGCAGCCCGGGAATGTTGTCCGAAGCATCGCCCATCATACCCAGGTAATCCCGCACCTGCGAGGGGTCCTGCACCCCGAAACGCTCCTGCACCCGGGGAATGTCCCATATCTCGATGCCGTTGCCCATCCGCGCCGGACGGTACATGAAGGTTCGGGCGGTAACCAGCTGGGCGTAGTCCTTGTCGGGGGTAACCATGTAGGTGGTAAAACCCTGTTGTTCGGCTTTGCGGGCCAGGGTGCCGATCACGTCGTCCGCTTCGAAGCCTTCGCAGGCGAGCTGGGGGATGTGAAAAGCCTCCAGGATGTCCTTGATCACCGGCACGGCAAACTGTATCGCTTCGGGCGTCGCCTCCCGTTGGGCTTTGTAGGCTTCGAACAGCTCGTGGCGGAAGGTGGGTTTGGAGGTGTCGAATACGGCCGCGATATGGCTGGGACGCTCCTTGCGCAACAGGTCGAGCAGGGTATTGACAAACCCCATTACGGCCGAGGTGTCTTCGCCGTGGCTGTTGGGGCGCACGGTCTTCATGAAGGCGAAGTAACCCCGGTAGATCAGTGCGTAGGAGTCGAGCAGGAAAAGTCGTTTGTCTTCTTCGGTTTCCATGGGTAAAAATATGGTCTTTATAGGTATGGGCTGCACGTCCGGCCTTGCGTTGGTTGAAAACTTCGTTTTCCCCCACGTCCGCTGCGCTCGCCTTTCCCTGTATTTTCATAATACAGGATGCGCCCTCGGCCTCGGCACGGGGCGAAAACTTCGTTTTCCCCCTTGCCGCTGCGCTCGCCTTTCCCTGTATTTTCATAATACAGGATGCGGCTCGGCCTCGGCACGGGGTGAAAACTTCGTTTTCCCCCTTGCCGCTGCGCTCGCCTTTCACTATATTTGTGCGGTCTTTGTCGTCTTTTTCGAGCGGCGATCGGGGCGGGATGCACTCCGGTGGGTAAAGGTACTAATTTTGCGCCTCTCCTGCTTTGGCCGGAAAAGAAAACAAGGAAAAGAATCGCTTGGGTAGCTCAGTTGGATAGAGCAGCAGTTTCCTAAACTGTTGGTCGCGGGTTCGACTCCCGCCTCGAGCACGGAAAAGCCTCTGCACGATATACAGGGGCTTTTTTAACATAGTTTGCACCCGAATTTACACCCAAACATTCACATTTAGATACAGGTTGATTGTTGTTTGTCAATGTGTTAAAGATATATATTTGAACCTTTCCAGTCAAATTCTCATTTCTTTTTTCTCGTTTCGTATTTCTCTTTTCCATTTCCTGCAAAAAAATGCACTCCTTTTTTTAACATAAAAGATCGCTTTCAGATATTTGTAGG
>DVLY01000038.1 GCA_018715295.1 Candidatus Merdimorpha stercoravium
GGTTTCTCTCGAAAGGAGAGAAACCCGCGGCCGATTTTTTGGGGAGAACACATCCACCCCCGCTCAATCCCACCCGGGCTGACTCTGATAATCATCGGGATCCAGGAACGCGTAAAGCACAAAGCCCAATACGACCACAAAGGCCGTTACGCTGATCCAGGACATCCTCGAGGGCTGCCGCATGTCGAATATCGAGACGAAGAAATCCCGGAACGCCCCGAAAAATTCGAGCGCCTGCTGCCAACCCACGATGCCCACCGCGACACATCCCCCGGCCAAGACCGCCAGAAGGATCACCCAGAGGGAAATATCCCGCCGGGGCAGCGCTTGCCGCACCCGAAGCGAGAAACCTTCGTCCGGGACGACCGTCTCCCGCAAGGGCGAGAGGAGCTCGGCCAACCGGCGGTCGGTCGGATCGGTAAAAAACTTTTGAAGGTCTTGCGTTCGTTTGTCTTTCATTCCGCTCATCGTTTTAACAATTCTGCCAAATGCGCCCGTCCGCGCGAGACATAGGTCTTGACCGTCGACAGCGGCACGCCCATGATCCGGGCAATGTCCTGCTGCTTCTGTTGCTCGATGTAGAACAGCACCACGGCGGTCCGCTCGGCCGGGCGAAGGCTTTCGAGCGCCCGGTAAAGGTCGATATTTCTTTCGACCTGCCGGCCGTCGTCGGCCGTTAAATGATATTCACATTCCGCCAAATCGCTGTGGGCATGCTGGCGGCAGGAGGCTGCGTAGTCGTAGAACACGTTGTACGCAATGGAAAAGAGCCAGGTGCGGAAGCGGGATTTGCCCTTGTACGAACCGATGTACAGCCAGGCCTTCAAAAAGGTATCCTGGGCGATGTCCGCCGCCAGGTCCGCGTCGCCGCCGGTGAGGTTGAGCAGCAGTCGCCGCACATCCCCCTGGTACTTGCGCACCAGGGTGTCGAATGCACGGCGGCTGCCCAAGAGGGTTACCTGCCCCACCAGGATCAAATCTTCAGCTTGGCTCATCGCAGCGCTCGGTGGCTAAAAGGGATTCATGAATAGGCACTCGTTCCTTCCGTCCCCGGATCATTCCCGGTCAGCGCCCTCCTGCGGCTGCGGGTCGGACTGCGGAGCCGGAGCCTCGGGCGCCTTGGCGGAAGGCTCCCCGGCGGCTTTTTCGGCCTTATAGCGACGGAATTCCTCCATCTCGCGCCGCTGCTGCTCGGCCTTGAGCGAAACGTAGTCCAGGTACAGGTAGGCAAAACCGATAAACAGCGGAACGATCCCCAGCACCCATGCATCGCCGTTTCCCACCAGACCGAAGAACAGCATCGTCCCGAAAGCGAACAGGATCAACAGTACTCCTGTCTTGCGGTAACGCCGGGGCGAACGCAGGTAGCGGGTGGCCTGACGCCGGGTTTGTTCGAAGATGGCCGTGTAATCGGGCACATCGCCGGGGTAAGGCTCCGAGATCGGTTCGTCCGGCGCGCAGGAGCGGTCCTGTTCGGTTTTCCGATCCAGAAAGACGATCTGCCCCTTCTTCATAGCTTCGAGTTGGGCCAGTTTAAGTTCCTGGGAGCGCTGCTTGCCCCGGTCGCGGGCGCGCAGCACCATCCCGAAGGCCACCAGGACAAAAGCCAGGGAGACCAGCAGGGCGAAGGGCCCTTCGAAAAAGCGTTGGGTTTCGCTTTTCCAATACCGGGACTGACGGCTCATCTGGAGGCGGTAAAGTTGGTTTTCGTTCATCTGCGCATACACCACCGAATCCAGGTAGCGTTCGGTGCGCAATTCCTCGAGCCGTGTTTTCTGCTTGTACTCCCAGGTGTAACGCAGCGAATCGAGCGCGTACTGCGAAGAAGCCTCGGGCGAAAGCGTATCGGCCGCCACGACCGTTTCCCGGGCGGGCGCCTGCTCGTCGGAAGGCGGCTGCGGAGAGGCCGAGAGCGCACACAGGGTGCCCAGCACCGATACTGCGGAGAGTAAAATTTTGTTTTTCATACCGTTCATTTCTTTTTTGTGGTTGTTCGTCGTTTTTCTCTGTGAACTTTCTACTGCATTAGACCTCGGGGGACGAAAAAAAGTTTCACCGGCGAAAAGTTTTTTCCGTTTTTTCCCTCCCGGCTCGGGGACGAGGTCCCGGGGAGCTTCCCTTCCCCAAAAATACGCAGAAGCGCGGGAAGCCGGAGGAAGTTTTTTTCCGGAAAAAAAAGTACCTTTGCCTTATGTATCTCAAGAATATCCGCCTGGTCAATTTCAAGAACTTCGACGCGTTCGAGGCGGACTTTTCGCCCAAGATCAACACGCTCACCGGTCCCAACGGCACCGGCAAGACCAACATCCTGGACGCGGTGTATTACTTGTGTTTTACCAAGAGCTATTTTTCCGCCGCCGAAGGGCAGAACATCCGCCACGGCGAGGATTTCATGATGCTCGAGGGGAGTTTCTGCCGGGGCGCGGACACCGACCCGGTGCTGATGAGCCTGCAACGCGGAGCCAAAAAGTCGGTCAAACGCTGCGGGAAGCTCATAGACCGGATGAGCGAATACGCCGGCCTCTACCCGCTGGTGATCGTTTCCCCCTCGGACAGCGACCTGATCGCCGAGGGGAGTTCCCAGCGCCGCAAGTTCATCGACGGGGTCATCGCCCAGACCGTTCCGGGCTACCTCAACCTCCTCACGGCACACGCCCGGGTGGTGGATCAGCGCAACGCTTTGCTCAAACGCCCGGGCGTATCCCCGCTGGAGTTGGACGTGTACGACCTGCCGATGGTCGAACTGGGACAAAAGGTCCACGCGGCCCGCAAATCCTTCCTCGAAGCCTTCGTGCCGGTATTCCGGCAGGTGTACACCGAAATATCGGGAGGGGGCGAACAGGCCGAGATCGCCTACCGCAGCGTGTTCGACGATCCGAACCCGGCCGAGGTCCTCGCTCAGGCTCGCCCGCGGGACCTCGCTCTGGGATTTTCCACCGCCGGAGTGCACAAGGACGACCTGCGCCTGACCCTGGACGGCTACCCGGTCAAGAACTACGGCTCGCAAGGGCAGCAAAAGACCTTCCTCACGGCGCTCAAGCTGGCGCAATTCCGGTTCATGACCCGCGCGAAGGGCGAAAAACCCATTCTGCTGCTGGACGATGTCTTCGACAAGTTGGATTCCTCGCGCGTGCAATACATCCTTTCATTGGTACGGGACGATGCCTTCGGGCAGATCTTTCTCTCGGATACCCATCCCGAGCGCATCGACGCCCTGATGGACGGGATCCCGCACACCGATTATGCTTCGTTCCGCCTCTCCCCCCGCCGCCCATGAAAGACTACGAACCCCGCCAGGCCGGCCGCGTGCTGGCCGACCTTTCCGCCCGCCATCCGAACCTTTCCGACGGGCTCACCGCCCGGCGTCTGGAAGAAGCCTGGATGCATTTGCTGGGCGAACGGGCGCGGCGCTACACGGTGCAGGTGCACTTTTCCCGGGGCGTGATGACGGTCGAAGTCTCGAACGACGCCTGGAAAAACGAACTGCTGCTGGAGCGCACCCGTCTTTGTGCGGCACTCAACGCGCAGGCAGGCGGGGAAATCGTGGCAGAACTCCGTCTTTTATGAGCCGTCGAAGGCGTTAAAAATATCCAAATTGTGGATAAAGTTTCGCCCGGAAACGGGAGAAGATGGATATTAATGAGTAATTTTACGCCGAATTTCCCGGTATGTTGCCGTATGCCGACAGCCCGGGAACGTGTTACGGAAAAGCTATGGGAAAAATCATTGCCATTTCAAACCAGAAAGGCGGCGTGGGAAAGACCACCACGGCCGTGAACCTGGCGGCTTCCCTGGGGGCGCTCGAAAAGAAAGTACTGCTGGTGGATGCCGATGCCCAGGCCAATGCCACATCGGGTCTGGGGGTGGATGAAAACGACATTCAGGGAGGCACCTACGAAGTGATCGAGCACCGGGCCCAGGCGCGGGACCTGATCGTGCCCACTTCGGCGGCGGGCGTGGACCTGCTGCCGGCGCACATCGACCTGGTAGCGGCCGAAGACGAGCTCTCGGACATGCAGGGGCGCGAATACATGCTCAAGGAAGCCTTGGCCCCCGTGCGGGAGGACTACGACTTTATCCTGATCGACTGCTCGCCGTCCCTGGGGCTGATGACCATCAACTCGCTCACGGCGGCCGACAGCGTGATCATCCCCATCCAGTGCGAATACTACGCCCTGGAGGGGCTGGGCAAACTCCTGAGCACCATCAAGAGCATCCAAAGCAGTTTCAACCCTTCGCTCACCTACGAAGGGATGCTGCTCACCATGTACGATCCGCGCCTTCGCCTGTCCAACCAGGTGGTCGAGGAGGTGCGCACGCATTTCGAGGACATCGTGTTCCAGACCATCATCCAGCGCAACGTCAAACTGGGCGAGGCGCCTTCGCACGGGGAAAGCATCCTCCACTACGACGCCACCAGCCGCGGGGCTGAAAACTACATCAGCCTGGCGGCCGAAATCATCAAGAAAAACCACATGAACCTCCTATGAGCAAGAAAGTACTGGGCCGAGGTTTGGCCGCCCTGCTGAGCGACGCCAAAAACGACATCAACTCCGCCAGCGACGAGGGAGCGAGCAAGATCGTGGGCAAAACCGCCGAGATCGACATCCAGACCATCTCGGCCAACCCGTTCCAACCCCGCACGCAGTTCTCGGAAGAACACCTGGAGGAACTGGCCGCTTCCATCCGCCAGTTCGGTGTGATCCAACCTATCACGGTGCGCAAGACGGGGTTCAATTCCTTCCAGCTCATCTCGGGCGAACGCCGTTTCCGTGCCGCCCGTCTGGCCGGCCTGACCCACATCCCGGCCTACATCCGCTTGGCCAACGACCAGGAAATGCTCGAAATGGCGCTGATCGAAAACATCCAGCGCCGCGACCTGGACCCGATCGAAGTGGCTACTTCGTTCCGGCAACTGATCGACAGCTGCCACCTCACCCAGGAGCAGATGAGCGAACGCGTGGGCAAGAAACGCAGCACCATCACCAATTACCTGCGCCTGCTGCGTCTGGAGCCGGTCATCCAGGCCGGAATGCGCGACGGCATCCTTTCGATGGGCCACGGCCGGGCGCTGATCAACGTCGAGGACCCCGACGCCCAGATGCGCATCTACCAAAAGATCGTCGAAGGCAACCTCTCGGTGCGTCAAACCGAAAAACTGGTCAAGGACTACCAGGAAGGCCGCCTGGACGACAAAAAGCCCGAGGGACAGAAGACCGACGCCACAGCGCTGCCGCAGGAGTGGGCCGAGGCTGCAAAAAGCCTGGGAGAGACCCTCAAGGCCAAGATAGACGTCCGGGTAAACGCCAAAGGACGGGGGCGCATCGTCATCCCGTTTTCTTCCCGGGAAGATTTCGAACGCTTGAAAAACCTGCTGGAAAAAAACTGAACCTACCGCACGCATGGCCTTGAAGAAGATCGGAGAGTACCTTCTGTTTTTTTTCTTCTCCGCAGGGTGGTCGATCCCCTTGTGCGGGCAGGCGGTCGATACGCTCCCTGCACCCCGGGAAACGTCCGACTCCGCGCGCTTTGTCCCGCAGAGAGCCGTGCCCGAGGCTGTGTCGATCGACGGGATGACTCCCCGGGAGGCCATCGCGCTCCTCGAGGCGCAAGAGGAAGACACCCTTTCGCCGCGTGAAGCGAAAAAACTCGCCCGTCTCCAAAAACGCGAGGAAAAACGCCACGCCAAGGAACTCAAGAAACAGGAAAAACTGCGCCGGGAGGTTCAGGAATACTTCACCCACGTGGTTATCGACACTTCCCGGGCCGAGGTCGTTCCCCCGGCCGAACCCGATCCGCTACTCGACAGCCTTTCCATCCCCAATACGGCCGAATACCACAAGGACGACTCGACGATGATCGGCGAGGCCTTGATGCTCAAAAAACCGCCGGCCCCCAAACCGAAAAGCGCCGCCCACGCGGCATTCCTTTCGGCCATCGTTCCGGGGTTGGGACAGATCTACGGCGGTTCCCAATGGTGGATGGCGCCGGCCTTCTGGGGAGGGATGACCGGTACGCTGCTGGCCGTATCGTTTTACAACGGGTATTACAACGACTTCCGCAAGGAGTACAAAAACCGCATCCTCACCGGCGAGGTGCACGAGTACGAATATTACGACGATGCCACCCTGGTGAGCCAGATGCAATACGCCGAACAACAACGCGACCTGTGGATCCTGGGCACCGTAGGGGTCTACCTGCTCAACATCCTGCACGCCAACGTATCGGTCCAGCTCTCCGAGTTCCGCACCCAGCGCAAACACCGCAAGATGCTGGAACTCCAGGAAATGTTCGAACGGCAGGACGCCTCCTCTACCCTGACCTTCTCCCCAGCCATGGTCTACCCCAACCAAGGGGTAAACCGCTATCCGGCCCCCGGGCTGCAACTAGCCATTCATTTTTAACCGCGTCCTCCCCATGAAAACAGCCTTGAACATCGCCCTGTCGGGATACGGAAAAATGGGACGGCTCGTCGAGAAGATCGCCCTGCAACGCGGACACCGCATCGTCGCCCGGATCGACACCCACACCGGAGCGGCCGACTTTGCGGGAGCCGATGTCGTGGTGGACTTCAGCACCCCGGCCTCCGCACCGGACAACCTGCTGGACTGCGCCCGCGCCGGCATCCCGGCCGTATGCGGCACCACAGGCTGGGCCGATCGCTACCCGGAGGTGTGCCAAGCGGTCGAGAAAGCCGGGAGCGCCCTGCTGTACAGTTCCAATTTTTCCCTGGGAGTCAATCTGTTTTTTGCGCTCAACCAAACCCTTGCCCGCCTGATGGCCCCCTATCCCCAGTACCGCGCCGAGATCGAGGAAGTACACCACATCCACAAACTGGATGCCCCTTCCGGCACAGCCATCACCCTGGCGGAAGGACTTTTGGAACACAACACCCGGTACACCGGCTGGACATTGGAAACGGACACCCCGGCCCCGCAAGACCAGCTCCCCATCCGCGCCATCCGGCAAGGTGAGATCCCGGGCATACACACCGTGCGCTACACCAGTTCCGTCGATACCCTCGCGATACGGCACGAAGCTTTCTCCCGGGAAGGGTTCGCCCTCGGCGCCGTCGTAGCGGCCGAATGGATCGTCGGCCGTCGGGGAATCTTCTCCATGCGCGACGTTTTGCGCCCCGAGGAGTAAACGTCCACCCCGGCCCGATCGTTTTAGAAAAAAAGCAGAGGGGAAAAAGGGGGGGATACACTTAAAGAAAACCGAGCGGCACGTCCATCGCAGAGCGCGCCCAAAAAGAAAAAGAGGGCGGGATCGCCCGCCGACATACAAAAACCGAGCGGCACGTCCATCGCAGGGCGGCGCTTAAAAAAGAAAAGGAAGGCGGGATCGCCCGCCGACATACAA
>DVLY01000039.1 GCA_018715295.1 Candidatus Merdimorpha stercoravium
ACGGCTCGTAAGAAACAACGCTAAACACATTCGCATATCATGGCAATCGATCTTCTTCTGGGTCTCCAATGGGGAGACGAAGGCAAAGGAAAAATCGTGGACGTGCTCACGGCCGACTACGACATCATCGCCCGTTTCCAGGGCGGCCCCAACGCCGGACACACGCTGGAATTCGGCGGGATAAAACACGTGCTGCACACCATCCCCTCGGGTATTTTCCACGAAAAATCGGTCAATGTGGTGGGCAACGGCGTGGTGATCGACCCTGTGATCCTGGCCAAAGAGATCGACGATCTGTCCAAATACAACCTCGACATTCCTTCGCGGCTGCTCATCTCGCGCAAGGCGCACCTGATCCTGCCGACCCACCGCCTGCTCGACGCAGCCTCCGAAGCCTCGAAAGGCAAGGCCAAAATCGGCTCCACCCTCAAGGGCATCGGACCGACCTACATGGACAAGACGGGCCGCAACGGTCTGCGGGTTGGCGACACCGAACTGCCGGACTTCATGGAGCGCTACCAGGCCCTGGTAAAAAAGCACCTGGCGATGCTCGACAACTACAACGCCCGCATCGAATTCGACCTGAACGAACTGGAACGCGAATGGTTCGCCGCACTCGAAGTGCTCAAAACGCTCACCTTCGTCGACAGCGAACACTACCTCAACCAGGCCGTCGCCCAAGGGAAAAAGATCCTGGCCGAAGGCGCACAGGGAGCGATGCTGGACGTCGACTTCGGCACCTACCCCTTCGTCACCTCGTCCAACACGATGGCCGCCGGAGCCTGCACCGGGCTGGGCGTACCTCCGAGAGCCATCGGTGAAGTATTCGGCATCTTCAAGGCCTACACCACCCGGGTGGGGTCGGGTCCTTTCCCCACCGAACTGAACGACGCCACGGGCGACCGCCTGTGCGAAATCGGCCGCGAATACGGTGCGACCACCGGACGGCGGCGGCGTTGCGGCTGGCTGGACCTGCCGGTGCTCAAGTACGCATGCATGGTCAGCGGGGTTTCGCAGCTGATGATGATGAAGGCCGACGTGCTCTCCGGCTTCCCGGAAGTGAAAGTCTGCACCCACTACGAATACATGGGCAAAAAGATCGACTACCTGCCCTACAACATCGAAGAACAATACCTCCGTCCCGTCTACGAGACCCTTCCCGGATGGAGCGGCGACCTGACCGGAGTAACCGACGAAGCGGCCATCCCGCAGGAACTGCGCGCATACATCGCCTACATCGAAAAAGCGCTGGGGGTACCCATTACCATCGTATCGGTAGGACCCGACCGCACGCAGACCATCCTGCGCGCCCACTAATCCCCGCGCAAGGCCATGTCCGCGCGCCCGACCCGCATCTACCTCTTTACCGACCGGTATCCGTACGGGCGGGGGGAGACCTTTGTCGAGGGGGAATTGCGCGCCCGCGCGGGAGGGACGGAGAAGATCACCGTCTTTCCCGCGCGCAAAGCGCAAACGATCCGGCGTATGCCCGAAGGCATCGCCCTGAACACCGCCTTGGCCGAAGCTCCCCGATGGCGGAAAGCCGCCGCTGCATTCCGGGCACTGTTCAGCCCTTACCTGTGGAGCCTTCCCTTTCGGTCCCGGCGGCCGAACACCCTGCGAGGCTGGCGCAACGCCGCGGGCGGCCTGTACCGCGCCTACCTCACTTTTCTCACCCTGAAATCCTCCGAAGAGCTATTCTCCCGGGCGGATGTGTTTTACAGCTACTGGCTGGACAACACCGCTACGGGGATCGCCCTGGCCAAAAACCGTCTGAAAGCCTTGCGGGACAAACCGCTGGTGTGCCGCGCACACGGCTACGACGTGTTCGAGCAGACCCGGGGCGTCTTTTTCCCGGCGCGTCCGCAGGCGCTGGAGCGCATCGACCGGGTATTCCCGGTCTCCTTCGCCGGGGAAACCTACCTCAAGGTGCGCTATCCCCGCGTGGCCTCCCGGATCGGCTACCTCCACCTCGGGGTGGAGAACCAGGCCGCACCCCCGCGGGAAGCCCCGCAGAAAGTCCTCCGCATCGTCTCCTGTGCCAACGTGATCGCCCTGAAACGCATCGACCTGACGGGCGAGTTTCTCAAGCGATACGCCCGACTGCACCCCGAAACGGAGATCCGCTGGACCCACTTCGGCACGGGGGTGTTGCTGGAGTCCGTAAAAGCCCTGGCGGAAGAAAACGCCCCGGAGAACTTCCGCGCGGTATTCGAAGGGGCGGTGGAAAACCGGGAAATCCTCCGGCGGTATGCCGCGGGCGAATTCGACGTATTCGTCTCCCTGAGCCGTTCGGAAGGGATGCCGGTCTCGGCCATCGAAGCGATGAGCTGCGGCATTGTCCCCCTGTGCACCGATGCCGGCGGCACGCGCGACGCGGTGGATGCCTCCTGCGGCGCCCTGCTGCCCGTCGATCTGACCGCCGAAGCCTTCGCCGAAGCGCTGGACACCATCCGGGAGCACTACGGCACCCTGTCCGCTGCTGCCCTCGAAAAACAAAGACGGGACTTCTGCGCCCGGGACAACTACAAGGCTTTCTACCGCACCTTGGATTCCCTGGCGCGAAAAAAACAAGCCCTTTCGCGGAAAGGTTAAAACAAGCTCCCTTTCGCCTTTCTTCCCCCGGATCTTTCCGAAATCTCTCACTCACAAAAGCCCGACAAACGACCGGGCGTCCCTCCTTGGAAGGGACGCCCGAACTTTTCCACCCCTTTCCCGGGGCCGACAAAAAAAGACGAAGGAGCCACAGCCCCTTCGGAGACTGCCTCAGAAACTATACGAAGCCGTAAAATACAACACCCGGGAACGATAGCCTTCGCGGGATACTTCGTTTTGCAACAAGCCGTCGCCCGCATCGACCACCGAACGGGTCGTGGATCGGAAGGTATTGAACACGTCGGTAAGGCGGACAAAAAGATTCATCCGTCCATCGAGCAAACTGTACCGCAAACCGGCGTCCATCGTCCCGAGCGGGTCGACCGTTCCCTGGATGAGGGTCTGACGCCCCGAATAACGCCCCAGGAGCATGGCGGTCAAGTGGTCGTTCACCTGGAAATTGGCCGACATTTTGGCCGTGAAATTGATCCCCGAAGCATTCCAGAAGGTGTTCTCTCCCCGGGAATAGTCCGCATAGTAGGCATTGAGGCTGCCCGAAAGGTCCAGGCGATCCCACAACTGGAGCGAGGCGATGAGTTCCGTGCCGAGGAAATACGACGAGCCGTAATTCTTGTACGTGTTGTAAAGCACCCCGCGGGTTTGCTCCCCGGTCACGGGATGGATGGGCGTGAGGTACGACTGGATCACATCCTGGTTGTAGTTGTAATACGCCGAAAGGCTCACGTCGAGTTCGTCCCATACCCCGTGGAAGGTCAGTTCCAACGAATGGTTGTACTCGGGCCGCAGGAAGGGATTGCCCACGCTGGGGCGGGCCGGGTTGGTCGATACCGCATTGGGGTTCAACTGACGGGTATCGGGACGGGCTACCCGGGACGAATAGGACAACATCAAGGACCGATCCCGATCTGCCCGCCAGACGAGGCTGGCCGAGGGAAACACGTTGAGGCTGTCGTTGAGGTGGCGATAGCCGCCCGTGCCGTCCTCCTGAAGCAGGGAGCGCACCTGCGATTTCCAATACTCCCCCCGCAGGCCGGCCGAAGCGGTCAGCGCGCCGAACGTGCGGCTGTAGGTAAGGTAGAGGGCATACACGTCTTCGTCGAACTGGAAATGAGACGTCGTCAGGGTTTCAACGGGAGGAATGGGCGAAGGCATCCGGGAGATGCTCCGGTCGCGGTACGGATTGTCCATCGTGCGGAGATTGGCGCTCACCCCGGCTTCCCACTTGTACCGGTCCCGCTGATAGGTATAGTCCACCCGTGCCGAGAAATACGAATAGTCGTTGCGGTAGTGCGAGGTATCGACCACTCCGTCCGGCATGAAGGGAGAGGCTTTGACGGTAAAGTCCTGCGCAAACTCGGTGTCGGCTCCCGTATGGTCTATCTCGTAATTCACGTCCGCTTCCAGGCGGCTGCGGTTGTCGAAGGCATGGCTCAAGTGCGCCCCGGTGGTAAAGAAATCCATCCGGCTGGCGGAATACGCCGCGCTGGAATATGCCGAGGAAGGTTCCGCGTCGGAAGCCGCCGTGAAGGAACGGCTGTCGATGTCCATCTTCGAAGCCCGCCAGGCGTTGCGGTAAGCAGCGCTGTAAGAGAGTTGCGTGCGGGAGGATAGGTCGTAGTCCACCCCGGCCTTCACCTCGTGGAGCCGTCCCAGGTAATACCCGCCTACCTGCTGGGCGCTGGTCGCCGGATCCCCCTGCTCGGGCGAAGAGAGGATGTCGGTTTTGGAAACCTCGCCCGTGATCACGCTCTTGTTCTGGAAAAAGGTGTACGCTCCCCAGATGTTTACCTTCTCCCACCGGCGATTGACGTTCAGGGCCAGGTCGTACTTTTCCCCCGTGCCCACCCCGGCATCCACCGAGGCGCCGAAGCCTTGTTTCCGGCTCTTGGTCGTTACGATGTTGACGATGCCCGAAGGGCCGTCGGGGTATTCCTTGGCCGAGGGACTGGTGATGAATTCCACCCGCGCCACGGACGAAGCGGGCAGCAGGTTGAGCAGTTCCATCGAATTGACATTGGTCGGCCGCCCGTCGATGAAATACCGCACGTTGGACGAGCCGCGCAAAGTCATGTTTCCCTTCAGGTCGGTACAGGCCGAGGGAAGGTTGTTCATCAGGTCTTTCGACGCATTGCCCGAGGTCTGAAGGTCGCCGCCCACATAGACCGTCCGCTGCCCCAGCCGGGTACGCACCGAGGATACCCGCGGGGTAACCACCACGTCGGAGAGCAAGCGGTAGTCGGGTTCGAGCGACAAGGACAAGGCAACCGAAGAAGAGGAAACTTCCACCGCCTGGCTTCGCGCGGAACGGTAGCCGGACAGACCCGCCTCGATGCAATACGTCCCTTGCGGCAAGCGGTCGAAGGTGTAATATCCCTGGTCGTCGCACGTGCCCCTGCGCACCTGGAGCCCTGTGGCCGCCTCGTACAACACGACCCAAGCCCCGGGGAGCGATTCGCCGGACAACCGGTCGGCGATCTGCCCGCCGATCGAAAGTCCTGCGGGACGCGCGGAGGCATTTTCATCCTCTGCCCCACTCGCAGCAGCGAAAAGGGCGAACGACAAAAAACACAGCAAAAAGAGCTTCTTCATCTGGATCTTTACGGATACGGAAACGAACGAGAAGCTACAGGAGGGTTTTGAGGTTGGTAGTAAACATCTGAATGGCAATAGCCAGCAGGATGATGCCGAAAATACGGCGCAAAACCGACAGGCCGTTCTTGCCGATCATCCGTTCGATGGCCGAGGCCTTTTTGATGACCACGTAGACCAGCAGCAAGTTGAGCACGATGCCGATGATCACGCACACCAGCGAATACTGCGAGCGCAGCGACAGGATCGTGGTCAGGCTGCCGGCCCCGGCGATCAGCGGAAAAGCCAGGGGCACGATGGAAGCCGTTTCGGGTTGTTCGTCCCGAAAGAGCTGGATGCCCAGGATCATCTCCATCGCAAAAAAGAAAATGACCAGCGCACCGGCTACCGCAAAGGCATTGACCGAAATCCCGATGTAGTGCAACATCCCCTCGCCGAAGAACACGAACAGGATCATGATGATCCCCGCCGCCCAAGCCGCCTTTCCGGCCTGGAGGGCACCGGCTCTCTTCTTCAGGTCGAGAATCACGGGAATACTGCCCACGATATCGATCACCACGAAGAGCGTCATGGTG